>JALZWN010000140.1 GCA_023300235.1 Mariniblastus sp. | reverse complement strand
GTGCCGATAGCGTCGTCCAGCAATTGACGCAGTCGCGGGTTGCAGTGCGACAACCAGCGTCGTTGCGTGACGCCGTTGGTTTTGTTGTTGAATTTCTCTGGCCACAGTTTGTAAAAATCTTCAAACAAGCCCGACTTCAGTAACTCAGTATGCAACTGAGCCACACCGTTGATCGAAAAACTACCGACGATGCTCAGGTAAGCCATGCGAATGTGAGGGTCATGGCCCTCTTCGATCAGCGACATGCGTTTGATCAATTCCTTGTCGCCGGGAGCCTTGGCTTCGACTTCCGCTAAGAACCGTTGATTGATCTCGAAGATAATTTCAAGCAATCGTGGCAGTAAATTACTGAACAGTCCAACCGACCAACGCTCGAGTGCTTCGGGTAGCAGCGTGTGATTGGTGTACGCCATGCAATTTGAAGTGATCTCCCATGCGTTGTCCCACTCCAGTCCATGTTCGTCCATTAGCAAACGCATCAACTCAGGAACTGCGGTCGCCGGGTGGGTGTCGTTGAGCTGAAAGCAATTTTGATTTCCAAATTCGGAGAAGTCTTCGCCATGCTGCCGCACCCATTGCTCAATGACATCCTGTAGGCTTGCCGAGACGAGGAAATACTGCTGCTTCAGACGTAGTTCTTTGCCGTTTTCGCTGGCGTCGTTGGGGTACAAAACCATCGAAATTTGTTCGGCCTGAGTTTTGGCCGCGACGGCTTCGGGATAACTTCCCGCGTTGAACTCTTCCAAATTAAACGCGTCGGTGGCCTGCGCCTTCCAGAGGCGTAGCGTGTTAACGGTGTCGTTTTCGTAACCGGGAATCGGCATGTCGAACGGCATCGCCACCAGTTCACTCGCATCGACCCATCGACTTCGCATGACGCCGTCGTCTAAGTAACGCTCGCTGCGTCCGTAGAGCCGAATCGTTTTTGCGTCTTCGGGGCGTTCGATCTCCCATAGGTTTCCTTCTCGCAACCAATGGTCAGGGGCTTCGACCTGGTGGCCCGCTTTTATTTTTTGATGAAACATTCCGTACTCGTAGCGGATGCCGTATCCGACCACGGGCAACGAAAGGTTGGCGCAACTGTCTAGGAAGCAAGCTGCCAGTCGACCCAAACCGCCGTTGCCTAACCCCGCGTCGTGTTCACGAGAAACCACTTCTTCCATCTTCAGGCCCAGCTTCTGAATGGCTCCGTGAAGGGGTTCGTCGAGGTTGAGGTTTTGAACTGCATTGTTGAGCGAACGTCCTAGTAAAAACTCCAGCGATAGATAATGAACCTTTCGCTGGGAAGTCACGGCGAATCGTTTGCGAGTGTCACGCCAAGGGCCGCTCAATCTGTCTCGCATCGTTGCCGCGGCAGCGCGGTAAAGATAGTCCGCGTCGTTTTTTTCGGAGACATGCCCGTCGTAGCCAAACGTGCACAGCAAGTGGCGTTTTACCTCGCCGTGCATTTGGTCAGTAGCGGAACGGTTATCGTTGTTGTCAGGGGATATGTTTTGCATGGCTACTTTGGTTGATATCCGGAACTTACGAATAGTAGAAAGAGCGTTCAATGGGCTTCTGCTTAATTGTCCATCTTACACCAAGTTGACGTTTCAACTATACAGCCATTCGTGATCCTCATCGCATCGATGCTGTCGCTGAGGTAGCAGCCGGAGGTAGGGTGCCTTTAATCACCAGTCTGTGGCATTGAGGGTTGCCATTAAGCGAGAGGCCAGTTGTCCCTTTTAAAAATTAAATATTTGGCACAACGACGTTGAATGCTTTCTCTGCAATCACCTTGCCGCCAAGCTGGACGGTCATACGCCATTGGCCGATCTTGTCGGTAAGCGGTAACCAAATCGTGTCGCCCAAGTAAAAATTCCAGTCGTTCGTTTTGATGTATTCGCTACCCTCGAAAGGGGCTCGTTGCTGTCCTTGATCATCCAAAATGCCAGGGTGGTCGATGCAAAAATCAAGTTGCTGATTTTTGGCGGCTTTAATGTTTACAATCAAGCCAAATTCGATGTCGACGATCGCGGGCACGTCGAGCGTAAACTCTTTGATTTTGGGCAGCGTCTTTTCTTGCGAATCCCAATGCTCATAGATTCCGTAACTGCGAAGACGGATTTCTGGTTTTTTTTTGGCCATTGACGTCTGTCAAGAAAAAACAAAACGAAAGCAGCGAGCGACTGCCAGTTGAAAGTGACTCTTACCTAGCAAGCATTCTCGTAGCAATGTTCAAACAAGCAAATCCACTCCGCAATCGCGTCCGCCGCCACGTCGCTATCACCGCCCGCGTCGCAAGCTCGCTCGCAAGCGTCAACAAATCCCTCGGGGTAGTTCGAATCGCGATCGGTCATCGCATCGATCACCTGGTGCGAACCTACTTGGCGATACCAATACTTGCTGTTCCAGAAGTCCGGCTCGATTCGGTGCATAATCCCGTGCCAAAAACTTCCCTCGGCAGTCTTTAACGACTGACTGATCTCGTGCGATTGATCTAAGAAACCGTGTAGCAGCCACAGGCCTGATAGGCACGCGTCGGCCATTTCCAAATTGCTAACTGGGCCGTCGAACAAACAGCCGGGTGCGAGTTCTGCGAGTTGGGTCTTGGTCGCTTTGCAGCTGGGCGAAAAATCATCGCCGGAAGCCAGCTTGCCGTAGCCGATTAAAACAGATTCACTGATCAGACCAGCCACCGCTTCGGGCAGTTGGACGCTAATGTTTTGAGGGCTCATTGGTCTTCTTTCTCGGGCCTCTGGTCAATCAGAAGGGTTTGTATCTGCTTGGCAATCAGCTCCGCAATTTTTGATTTGGTGCCGGCGGAGGACAGAACGATTTTACCCGCCGGGTCAAACACTTCGATACTCGTCACCGCCGAATCAATCGCGGACACTCCGTTGAGCACCACCAGGTCGCAGTTCTTGCGGTGCAATTTCGTGATCGCGCGAAAGTGGGCGTCTTCGGTTTCCAGCGCAAAGCCAACGGTCCATTGATCATCGCGTTTGGAGGTGCCCAGCGAAGCGACGACGTCGGGAGTCTCGACCAGTTCGATTTGAATCCGGTCGCCCGACTTTTTGATTTTGTTTTCTGCGATCACAACCGGACGATAATCACACGGCGCCGCCACGCCCACCATGCCATGGCAATTTAAAAACTCTTCGGCCGCCGCGGCTAACATTTCCTCGGTAGAAACCACCTGCACGATTTTCGCGGCTGACGGATATTCGATCGCCACCGGGCCCGAAACAATCACCACCTCATGGCCCAACTCAAGAAACGCTTCGGCCAAACAGCAACCCATCCGACCGCTGGACGCATTGCTTATGTAGCGAACTGGGTCGATGTATTGGCGAGTCGGACCGGAAGTCAACAAGATTCGCATGATCGCGACTTTCAGTTTTCCAGAGGGGCGATGTTGGTTTGGCGACGACCATTTTTGCGGTCAGTCTGCCACGCTAACTTAGTTTTCCGATCGACTTCAAAAAGTCAATCGTCTGTTGGGCGATTTCTTCGACAGGTTTGGCTCCGTCCAAATGGACTTCTGGGTTCAGCGGTGCCTCGTAAGGAGCATCGATGCCGGTGAAGCCTTTGATTTCGCCAGCACGAGCTTTTTTGTACAACCCCTTCGGATCGCGTTCTTCGCAAATCTCGATTGGCGTGTCAACAAATACTTCCACGAAATCCTTCGCTTCGCCCGGCGCCGTGACAAGCTCACGCACACGATCGCGATCGGCGCGATAGGGGCTAACGAAAGCCGTCAGTGCGATCGTGCCTGACGAGCAAAAGATTTCTGCGACGCAGCCAATTCGGCGGACGTTCTCTTGACGATCTTGAGCTCCAAAGCCAAGGCCAAAACGTTTGGCGAAATCTTCGCCGTGGACTGGTTCGAGGATCTCATAGCTGGCGCTCAAGCCGTGGCGAATGTTGTCACCATCCAAAACGAAACTGTTGGCTTTGGCATCTTGAAGTAACGCATCAACGCAGTTGGCGACGGTGCTTTTTCCGCTGCCACTTAAGCCTGTGAACCAAACGACGCAGCCACGCTCACGTTTAACGGTTTGCTGGTGCCAAGTAACGAGTGTTTTCTCAGTCATGGGTTGCTTTGCTAAACTTATACTTTTGCTGGGATTGGGGGGCGGCAGGCCGAATGCGACAGTCGGCCAACGGTGCGCTTGATGGTAGCAACGTCACGCAAGATGATAGTTGACGCGGCTGGATTTCCGATAGCCATCTGCCCAAGTAGTTGCGGCAGGTTTTTTGCGGTAGTTTTTTCGTTCAGCCGAAAAAGGTTTGTTCAAACCGAAGATTTGCCGGTTTTCAATCGCTCGCCAAGGTTTTGGCGGAACGAATCTCGAGCGCAATTCGTTAAATACTTTCGCTTAGAGCCCGGCTTGGCTAAACTGAAGTTCCTGCGGTCGTGTGCTCGCGATGATGTTTTGTTTTTTGGTAGGCAACAGGCTTGCTCCGGGAGTTTTAGGGTGTCTGATAGGTTCAAATTATCGCCTAGGTTTGTTTTGGCAGCTTCCTGCTTCCTTGTATTTTGTTGCCTCGCGGTCGTGGTCAATCCCACCGTTGCTGACGATACAGCGATGGACAAAATCAAAGTTTTGATCGTTGACGGACAAAACAATCACGGCGACTGGCCGAAGATCACTGCCATGCTCAAACAGTACCTCGAAGAAAACGGCAAATTCACCGTCGATGTCGAGCGTACTCAGTTCACCAACAAAGGGGACGCGTTGCTAAAAGAGTTTGCGCTTGACGACGGTAAACGGTACCAAGCATTGAAGAAGGCCAAAGCTGATCCTGATTTTAAGCCAGATTTTTCCAAGTACGATGTCGTGGTCAATAACTTCGGATACGGTGCAGCTGATTGGCCCGCGAGTACGCAAGCCGCTTTCACTAAATTCATCAACGACGGCGGCGGCATGGTGTCGATTCACGCGGCCGATAATTGCTGGCCGAACTGGCGAGAATACAACGAAATGATCGGCTTGGGCGGTTGGGGAAGACGAACTGAAAAGTCTGGGCCCTACGTTTACTACAACGACGACGGAGAGCTTGTGCGGGATGAATCGCCAGGCAAAGGTGGCAACCACGGATCTCAACACGAATTTCAAATGGTCGTCCGCGACGCCGAGCACCCGATCACGAAAGGCCTGCCGAAATCGTTCCTGCACGCCAAAGACGAATTGTACGAAAAACTACGAGGGCCAGCGGTCAACATGAACGTCTTGGCCACCGCATTCGCTTCGCCCAAGCAACGAGGTAGCGGACGGCACGAACCAATTTTGATGACCGTTGATTACGGCAAAGGACGGATCTTCCACTCAACGCTCGGGCACGCAGGTTACTCTTGTGAGTGCGTCGGGTTCATTACCACGTTCTTGCGAGGAACCGAGTGGGCCGCCACCGGTAAAGTCACGATCGAAATACCAGAAGACTTCCCGACCGCGGACAAATCAGCATCTCGTGAGTTTAAGCAACCCGTCGCTGCCGAAGCCAAGCCTGCCCCGAAGACAATGAAGCCTGCCGACAATGTCGTAGAAATGGCCAAGTAGTTTGAAGAAGGATTGGGCCGGCTGTTCGATGGCAAGACTTGCAAAGACAAGACCTGCAATGGCAAGACTTTCAACGGCTTGACAGCAGCCCGCCAGCTTTATCAGTCCCGTGGGGGCCATACTTCACGGGCTTGAGGGTAGAGAGTATCTGCTGAGTACTGGCATGCTTATGATCGCAAGCGCAATTTGCCTGCAATTGTTCAAGCATGCGGTGCGGAGAGCAGCCGAACGTGGGTAGCCTGGGTTTGGTAGCAACATGGCTGCAATGAATAAAAGAACAATGGCGGCGAGCACGAATCGGGCTGCCGAACGGCCGTAGTTTTTTGGGGCGGTTGGCGGCGCGGCATTCGGCGTCTTAGGTGCAGCGTACATGTTCTCAGGTTCCATCCGTTCGTCCTTTTCTAGGGAGGGCTTGGCCAAGGGCACTCGGTCGTGTCGTTTGTCGTTTTAACTGTTCTTAAAAAAAGAATGATTGATTCGGCCCCGTCGAGCAAGCTTGTCTCAAAAAGACGTGCTGTGTTGCTGCTCGTTCAAGTGTCCAGAAGGTAAGCAACCGTGCGGTAAAATTATAATTGGAAGGAAGGCTCGCAAATTGGTCCGAGTCCTCCCGCCGACCATTCTTCAAATCGAGTGATAGCCGGATTTATCGAATTAAATACGAGAGAAACTCTTGGTAAAAGACCTAAACCCCTTGGGCGCAGGGGCGTGGGGCGGAAATTTACTTGACTTTGCAAATTCGGTTGCGAACGATGGCGGCGAGCAACAACGTGAAGTTCATGCCTTAGCGATATTCGTGCGGGCTATTTACAGTTGCTCGTTCAGCCATGCTGTTCAACGCTTGGCGCTTTCACTGCGGTAATCGGCTGCGGTAATCGGCTGAGCCAAAAAAACGGTCGTGCTCGGAACTCCGAGTATCGTAACTATCAAATCACCTCCTCTATCACCATTTGTTTTCATAGGACCTTTATGGATACTTCTCGTAAATTTGTCGCCGAGCTGATCGGTACTTTCTGGCTCGTATTTGCAGGCTGCGGTTCGGCCTTGCTGGCCGCGGGTTTCATGAGCCCCGATGGCGTTCATCTCGGCATCGGCTTCGTTGGTGTTTCATTGGCTTTCGGTTTGACTGTCGTTTCAATGGCTTACGGCATTGGGCATATTTCTGGTGCTCACTTAAACCCAGCCGTTACGCTGGGCGCGTTTCTTGCCGGTCGCATCCACGTCAAAGATGTAGTCCCTTACTTTATCGCTCAGTTTGCTGGTGGCGTGATCGCCGCGTTCTTGCTGTTCATGATCTGCAGCGGTGTGCCAGAGTACAACGCGGCTAGCTACGCGGGCGTTTGCAACGGATTTGGTGCCAACTCGCCGGGCAGTTACAATCTGGTGTCTGCATTTATCACCGAAGCCGTCCTGACATTCATCTTCTTGATGGTCATCCTTGGTGCAACCGACTGGCGTTCACCGGCGGGTTTTGCTGGCATCGCAATCGGTTTGTGCTTAGTGCTGATTCACTTGTTCGCGATCCCAGTTACTAACTGTAGCGTGAACCCGGCTCGAAGTCTCGGCCCAGCTCTTGTTGCAATGACCAACGGAGTCGCCTGGCCGATGAAAGACTTGTGGTTGTTCTTCGCAGCACCGGCGGCCGGCGCTGCATTGGCAGGCGTGGTTTACCGAGCGGTCTTCCATGCCCCGGAGCCAAAGGACGCTTAAAACCGCGGTCCATACTGACGAGCCATTTCTTTGGCAGCTTATCAATGGCGTCTCGATGTTAATCGAGACGCCAATTTTTTTTGGGTGGCAGGAGCTATTCCTTGAGGGGGCCAACTCCTGGGGCCGAAAGAAGTGAGCGAGTTTCAGAATGCCAGCAGGGGCCAACATTGTTCATCTGGTTAGAGCAGCCCTGCCCCCGTCAGCCGCGGGAATCCAAAGGGAATTATTCAGAAATCCTTCGAAAAACGAACCTGTCGCGGAAAAAAATACTCAATATCTGCAGCGTCGGATGCCGACTATTTACCCATTGCCGCATGTAGTCTACGAAGCTACAATTTGCGGCAGACTGGTCAGCCTGAACGTAGGTTAGATCAGCGAAAAAAGGACGATTAGCTCAGTTGGCTAGAGCGCCTCGTTGACATCGAGGAGGTCGTTGGTTCAAGTCCAGTATCGTCCACTTTAAAAGCCCGCAGGCAGTAATGCTCGCGGGCTTTTTTCGTGCGTTCATCCAGGCATGGGCGAACGCTGAATCGTGCTTTCTAGGATCCCGTGGATGAAGTGGAGGTCACTCATTGCCCGGGAACCGCGACCCTGTCTAGCTTGGGAAGCAAACCCCAAGGCTAGTCCTGTTAGTTAGAGGGTAGCAAGTTACGCTCGGCAAAGATCAAGGATGTCTCAGGCAATTTATCGGGCAGCCAATAGCCGACCCGAGTGCTCGGTAAGCGAAGCCTTGCAGGTGAAGCCGAAGCCTTGCGATTGAATCAAGCTTCTTCGATCGTCGAGAACATTCTTTCAAACAGCTCTGCATCGAAACCGTCTGCTTGAGATACAGCAGGGGCTTTTTCCACTGTGAAGCTAAGCTGGAGGATGCTGCGATTACTGTCGGCACATTTCCCAACAGTTTTGCCGCCCATTGCAGACATTGCCAAAAATGCATCTAGCAGATCAGCGGAAGAATTCGGGCTGCCGTTCACAAGCGAAAACAGGTCCGCTAGACGTTCCGATTCACTCAGCGGAAGTTCTAGCTGCATTTTTGAAACGCCACTGGAATCTTTTAGCTGAAATCTTGCCGCCGGGAGACTCGCGCAGGCACGCACGATGCAGTCAGCAAAAGCAGCTGCAAGTTTTGCATTGCACTGCGTGGTCGCACCTGCCTGCATGTCCAGTTGGTCCTTCACACCAGGATGCTGACTGGCACTTTGTTCAAAAGCCGTTCGCCAGTCGACAGGTTCTGCCGGAGAATTCTGGCGAATCGCGACGAGTGTTTTTAGTTGCTGCATTGCTTGGATCAAGCACACGCTCTCGCGTCGTGTGAGGCTCCACAGATCAGTGGTGTCGGACGAATCCAACTTGACTTGTGCACAGCCAGCGGCATTTGCAGACGCCAGATAGGCTTGAAGCCCGCTCGCCAGTTGAGGATAGTCCCGGGAGTCAGATCCTAAAAAGGTTGCGATACTTCGCAGGCGATCCATCGTGATAATCTGCTGCGAAACCAGCATCTTTTCGCGAATCAGCTGGTCTCGGTCGCGTTGCAGGAGGGAATACTCCATCGCTCGCATCAGCACGCCTTTTAGCTCACGCAAATCCCAAGGCTTGGTTAGGTAGCGAAACGCTCCGCCCTCATTGACCGATTCAACAGCAGTATCCAAATCCGAATAGGCAGTGGCCAGAATTCGGGTAATCTTTGGGTGCATCTGTTTAGTTTGAGTGAGTAATTCAGTCCCCGACTTTCCTGGCATCCGCTGGTCGGTGATTAAAACGCCAATCTCTTGTCCCTGTTTTGCAAGGATCGCTAAGGCGGCATCCGCGTCTTCAGCGGTAATGATTCGAAATTGACTCTCGAAGTTCTTCCGAAAGTATTTTAATGACTGCGTCTCGTCGTCAACGTACATGACAAAGAACTTGCGATAATCAAACCCTGAACTCATTGAACATTCTCCGTAGTGGCGGACGGTATATCAAACTGAAAAATGGAACCCTTTTCGACTTCACTCTCCACGCTAAATTTGCCTCCGTGGTTCTTCACAATAGTATGGCAGATACTTAGCCCCAGTCCCATCCCCTTGCCGATATCTCCAGTTGTGAAGAATGGCTCAAAGATTCGATTGGATATTTCTTCTGGAATGCCGCAGCCATTGTCATCGACTTTGAAGAACACGCGTCCATTTCGCTGGAAGGTCGTAATTGTAATCGTCGGGTCAGCAACAGAAGTTGAGCACTCGATCGCATTTTTGGCGTTCAAGATCAAGTTAATCAGGACATGAGACACGTGTGTATGTGAGGCCACTGCTCGAATCGCATCCTCGCAGTGGACTTCTATCTTGCAGTCTTGGGTTTCGTGAGATGTAAAACGGACGGCCGCTTCGACAACGTCCGAGACCAGAAACTCGGTTGTTAAGTCGGTCTGCTCTGGGTAGGCAAACGAACGCAAGTCAGAAACGATCGTGCTGATTCGCTTCATGCCGCTAGAAATATCTTGTAGCGTATCCTGTAAGTTGGCATCATTGCGATCAGATGTGCTGGTAAGATTTTCAATCGCCATCAAGGTGAAAGTCAAAGGATTGTTAATCTCGTGTAGCAAGCCAGCAGCTAGGCTGCCGATCGCGTTGATCTTTTCGCTCTGCACTAGCTGGGCCTCCGTCGCTTGCAGTTGAGCAAGCGTTTCACTTAGCTCAAGATTTGCATTGCGCAGGCTGGCTTCCAGATCGTAGGTTCGGATGAGATTGTCGATGCGTGACAAAACCTCTTCTGCCAAAAATGGCTTGTTCATGTAGTCGTCCACGCCAGCACGCAACGCATCAATTTTTGATTTTTCATCGGGCTTTGCAGTCAGCATCAGAATTTTACTCGGCTTGGCCGGGGCATCATCTGCTCGCAACTGCCGAGCCACTTCTAGGCCGCTCATTTCAGGCATCATCTCATCTAGCACGATAACCTTTGGCGGGTGGCTCTGTGCGTACTTGAGGCCATCGATGCCATTGCTTGTCCCGTGAACGGAAAAGTTTTTTTGAAAGATATGAATCAGCCAGGCTCGCATGTCATCTTCGTCGTCGACAACAAGAACATCCGTCTGTCGCTGTAACGCGACAGTTGTCTGAGGGGTTCCGGTTGCTTGCTGGCCGGAACCTTGGAGTCGCTTTTCGGACGCACCATTCGTTGCGAGGCCGTCGAGGGACGTCAGGACCGAATGAGACGCTTGTTGGTACATTGCTACGAGAGGGTCGGTCGTTGCCGCATCCGCCACAACTTCAGACGCCGTCGACAACGGAAGCGTCACCTCAAAAACAGACCCCTTGCTCGGTTCGCTATGAACCTCGAGCGTGCCGTTGTGCTCGACAACTAGGTCCTTTGCGAGTGCCAGGCCGATCCCTAGCCCTTGGTGCTGCCGTGTCACCGAGTCATCAACTTGGCCAAACCGTTGGAAAATTCTGTCAATGTCATCGCGATCAATTCCAATTCCTGTGTCAGAAATCGAGATGACAGCCTTGTCCGCTTCGACTTTCCAGTCAACGGAAATCGAACCACCCGCTGGAGTGAATTTAACCGCGTTGGATAGAAGATTGAGGAAGACTTTTTCCAGTCGGTCGGAGTCTCCCTCGACAATCACTGGCTGACGATCCATCTTGCATTGGATGTCGATCTCCTTCTGCGACGCCAGTTGTCGGACGCTGTCGGCCAATGCCGTTAGCAGCACGACTAGATCAACCGGCTTCAAATCGACGAAACGCTTCCCTTCTTCCAGGCGAACGATATCCAACAAGTCATTGATCAATCGCAGTAATCTTAGTGCATTCTGTCGCACCAACGTCAAGGATCCACGCGTTGATTCTGAGATCTTGCTAGGCGACTGAAGGAGGTTCTCAACGGGTGAAAGCACCAACGTCAACGGCGTCCGTAGCTCATGGCTAATGTTTGCGAAGAATTTCGATTTTAAATGATCTATTTCGGCGAGCTTGCGATTGCTTTGGTCCAGCTGATATCGAAGGCGAAACTCTTGGAACCGCCGCCGCTCAAAAAACAGCGAAGATGTGACGCAGACGATACACGTCAGCAATAGGAAATAAAGATTGTTATAAAAGACACCAAGATCAAACATGTGATTTGCATTGCCGGAGCACGCGAGCGCATACGACGCTAGGACAAACAGCGAATAAATCAGCGTGTCAACAAATTTGTGTGGCAACAGTTGGCAGGTCGCAATGACCATTAAGCAAAGGCCCGCGTAGTAGGTAGACACTGACCCTTCGCTCTGCCAGATCATCCAACAGATCATCCACATCGGTGTCACTGCCCAGCAGGCACTTACCCAGCGAATCGATCGAGGGACTAGGTGGGTATATAGCAACAGCAAAATCGGAACGATGGCCAAGTCGCAAGCAATTCTCGCGATTAAAAACGTCTTGAAAAACTCGGGGTAGACAAGGTAATCAAGCGAAATTCCGGCAGGCACCAGAATCAGCGACAGCCAGCAAGCCACGCGTGTTTGGCTAAGCAGCAATGCGCGTTCGGATTCAGCGAAAGAGGCCAGTAAAGATTTAGATTCGGCTTTATTCATAAGAGGGTGGAGGCTGGCCCAGGGGGCGTAAATTATAATTCTTCGGCATCGTCTTCGGGGCAGCGAAGCAGTAGGAACACGTTAGCCCCCGTTTTGTCCACATAGACACGTTCTTGTGGATGGTCGGGCGCTAGTTTAACCATCTGCCGCTCATTCCGCAGCACAAGGCTCCATTCTTGTAGGTGCTCCATGAAACCGCGAACCGGTTGGTTGGCATGAACATTCGTGACCATCACGGCACCGCCGGGATTGAGCCAGCGATAGAACAGCTGAGTAAGTCTACTGCAAATTTTGTCGTTCAGGTAATCGAAAAGGCCGGCACAGTAGACCAGATCATATTTCTCGCTAGGAGAATCCTGCGCCCCAGAAGCCTGCTTCAGCAAATCGTGAACCGATCGGTGGACAAACTGCATTTTCGTGGCTCTAGAATGTTCACGGACAATTTCACGAAGTTTTGTTTCGGCAAACTCAAGCGTTGGTTCGTTGAAGTCGACCAGCGTCAAGTCTACTTTGTCGGACAACCAACTCTTGGCGATAAAACGTTGTAGCTCAACCGCTGGCCCACAACCAATATTTAGAACTCGCAGCGGACGACGTAATTCTGAAGCACGTCTCGCTTCGTTTTCCAACAGCTGGGTCAATTCAATAATTCGATTTCGATGAGCCTCGGCAGTGTCCGTTCGCAACGCTACCGTGTTGACGATTTTTGCATACGAAGTTGGCCCCTCGTAGGGACTTCGTAAAATCATATCGACCATCAAATAATCACCCGCGTATCCCAGTGGCTTGTTAAAGGCACGGTGCATGAATGGGGAGCAAAGCATCAGCGGGTGCAGCTCTCGCCGGGAAAACCTCTTGTGGATCGTCAGGTGTTCTTTAGGAACCGCTCTCGCTTCCTCTTCAAACCTCTCGAAAAGCTCGTTTAAGGTGCCGGTAACCTGTGAATCGACATCCTGGACAAATTCCAACAGCAGGTCAGGAGACGAAGCTTGGTCGTGTACCGCCAAAATCGTTTCACTGTGATCGACCCACCGGTTTAGCTCTTCCAGAAAGTTTCGGGCATCGCTGACGCATGCTTGATAACTCGTCCTCAACTGCCGGTTGGCAGTGGCCCAATTGTCTACAAAGCCGGCCACCTCTTGCTGTAACTGCGGGCCGGGCACGATGTCATTGACATCCGACCAAGGATCTACCAGGGACGCGGACACCATCACCATGATGCCGGTGTTCACCAAGTTAGTTACGACGGCACGACCCGTGTAGACGTTTCGGTCGCCGCGGCGAATCCTGACGTTACTCAACACTTCGCTGAGCTGAACAATAGAGTAAGGGTTGTAGACCTCCAGCACGCAGGAGTTGCGGTCTAGTCGAACAAGCGTCCCCTGAACATTGTCCCCCTGACTATTGTCGAACGCTACGATACTGTCAGGTACACCCAATTCCGAGTCCATTCTTTTTCCCGTTTCTAATCGTTTTCAAGAGCCAAATTGCTTATCGAATGAAAAAAATGGTGAATCAAAGCGAGGGGAAATGCCAAGATGATAGCGTGTCAAATTCGCAAAGTGGTTCAGCTGTTTGACGAGCTTGATCGAACGTTACAGCCGCTACCACTTGGGTGAGACTCGTAACGTTAAGCCTAACCATAACCTTTGACCGCGCAAAAGCAACTAAGGGAATCCGAGCTCCCGCATCATCTCCTCAAAGCCTCGCGACCGCCTTTTATCATTCGACACTATATCGTATATCCCGACGCTTCGCGGCCTTCGCAATCCCACCGATGAAACTGAACGTTTCCAGCTAAGCTGTGACTGCCGGCTCAGACGCTCTCAGAGTTCCTAACGCCTGCGCACTGGAAACGTTTCTCTAGTCTCCACAGAGTGCAAAGCTCATCCGCGCCTTGCGTCTTCCTGTGCGTGTCATCCTACAGGAAGTGCTGCCGTTCGCCCATCGGACTAAGTTGGAAATTGAATGTGTTTTGTCGCCGGACGGTGCGCAGTCCCTTGACCGGTAAGTACAACCTAATCCCGAGATACTAACTGCTAACGGTGGCAATCACGTTTCAGTTAAATTCCGACCAAGTGAATTCAAATTCTAAACCCATTTTTAAATTAGGATCTGAAAAATTCGCTTTGCGTTTGGGAGCTCAGACTCAACGGAAATCAAACTCAGTCACGGTCTTTTAATTAATAGCTATCCGGTGGACTGGCAGGCAATCTTAACTATTCGCGCAGTGACAGGCAGATTGCTGGCACAAATAAATTAGGCTGAGCTTCGGGCAGCTGGGGCACGGTCTCGTCATGGGATTGGGGCACTGTCAATAAGTGCGATTCCTGCCGCGCAGGACTGCGGCTGTGACTTTTGAATCTACCTGCCGATTGTAAAACAATGACTGGCTCAGGCTGAACTTGTAGAGCCAAAAAAAACGTTCGTGATTCTAAGAACCACGAACGTTTAATGTTTGAATACTTTTAGTAGTTGCTTACTTGCGACGACGCTTCGCTGCAAGCAAACCTGCCAAGCCCATCAGGCCAAGTAGGGAGCTTGGTTCTGGAACTGCGATGGTCTCAATAGTGATTCCTTCAAGCCCAACGCTAGAACCAGCCGGGCCACCCGCTTCCAGTCGGACAGCAGTGCCAGCCGCAAGAAACAAGCCGTCATCTGCAAACGTGCCAATATTGTTGCCACCCACATCGCTGTCGTTAAAAGTTACGCCGCCAGCAGTGAAGGTTTCATTTCCGCTGAAACTTGTGAAGTGAATGTCAAGCAAGTTGATGTCTTGATTGAAAGTAAACTCGAGGAACTCTGCGGCATCAACATCCAAACGAGACGGATTTTCAGATCCGTCTGGTGGTGTTGGAGAGTCAACTCCGAAACCTGTTCCAGATGCATTTGCGTTCGAATTCGCAGGATCAAAGCTGCCGCCAGTGACGCTGATAACTAGGCCCGGAACTGTTCCAATAATCGAAGCAGCATTGCCAATTGAATCAGTTTGCACCACGTTTGCGGTCAATGGCGTGGCTGCGAGCGTGTCCAGGTTAGGGCCGCTGTCAAGCAGGGCACCTGTGGAGCCGGCTAAATCTGTTGTCAAGTCAACTAGAATAATGTCAGCCCGCAACGAGCTAGACATGACCACTGAAAGAGCAAGAGCACCTGCCCATAAAAAATTGCGTCGCATGTTGTTTCCTTTTAATTTCAAAGCAGTGAGAACAGTGACATTTCAAGTTGAAAGTGGCCAGAGGGTCATCTGGCGTGATAGATGCTCGACCGACTTTGCGACAGTGGCCGAAGATTTCAAGACCTAGTGTATCTGGTCGTAACCGCCGGGCAAGCATTTTCAAAGAAAACGGTGCTTTTCATTCAATGGTTCAGTCGGCAAGTGTTCTCTTAGGACCTCCCCTGATGCCCCCCCCTCTTGGGGTGGGGGCGGCGCAGTGGCAGGTTGCTCCCGTTAAGGGCGTCTTAACGAACCGAGGGTCGTTTTTTGGGTGGGCTCTGCTAGGTCGCACATCCCGCCGGGACTGGATGTTTAGATCTAACACCTTGTCGCTAACACCTCATCGCTAACACCTCATCACCAACGATTTTCATCCAAGTTTCAGCTGTTAACGTATGGCCAGCGATGGTCGGATGGGCTCCATCGGCAGCCCAGACCTGCGGATCGCTGCCTTCGGCAATTGCCGTGTCAAGCATGGTTTGAAAGGGCGCCCAGATCGTATCGGCCATCGCAACGACTTCGGCCGCAACCGTGCGACGCTGGTCGAACTCGGGGTGTCACGAATCTTTGACCGCACCACAACGTAACGCGAACGGTTCGCAAACGACGATCTGCAATTTTGGTAACTCCTTTTTTGACTCTGCAATCAACGCAGTGAAACCGGTGCGGTAGTCCTCCGCGGTCCACTCGTACTTGCCATTCATCTTGTGCCAGATGTCATTGACTCCAACCATGATGCTCAGCAGTGCTGGCTTCATTTCAATGCAGTTTTTTTTATCGCTGTTGCAAATCTGGGACCTTATGGCTGCTGATGCCGCGGTTATAGCACTTCATTTTTTTCGTCGGGTGCTTACGCATCAATTGACCAAAAATCCGTAGGGGATAACCGTGCCCAAGCCTCGCGGGTCATTGGCGTGGTCGGCGAATTTCTTTTTGTCGCGACGAGCATCGGTGATGGAATCGCCTTGGAACAAAACCACATCGCCTTCGTTTAGCTTGACGCTGGCTGTTGCCGGGGTATCGGCAGGTGCCGGTGTTGCAGTTGTGTTGGCCAAGCTGGACGCTGCGACGGTCCCAGCAACCAAATGAATTAGTTCTCGACGGTCCATAGTTCAGGCTTTCAATTGACTAATGAGAGCCTGCTACGATGCTGGAGCTACAGCTTTCTTTTTTTTCTTGGTCCTTGGCTTCTTGGTCTTCGGTTTTTTTGTTTTAAAGTCGGGGTGTCGTTTCAGACGCTCGGCCATGATGGCTTTGGCGTTTTCATCGCCGATCATAGACCAATCTTTTTCGTGGCTGATCACAGGCAGTTCAGGAAACAACGAACCGGTGGCTCGCTGAGCTTGACCACGCTGCATGAATTCACCAAACTCGCCTCGTGTCGCTTCGGCCAACTCGGTCAGCTGTTGAACAATTTCGGGATTGTCCGCCGCGACATTGGTAGTTTCGGACTCGTCGGATTTAAGGTTGTGCAGCACGGGTTTTTTCAAAGCCCCGAATCCTTTTCTGCCTTCCCAGAACGGCAGCTGTTTTTCTTCGCGTGGCAAGTGCAACTTCCAGTCGCCTCGGCGGACGGCTTGGAGGTTTTCGCAGTTGTAATAGTAGAACGGTGTGTCAGCGGAGCGTTCGATCGGTTGGCCGTTGAGAATCGGCATGATGCTCACGCCGTCGTAAACGCGATCGGTCGGCAGCGGGGCGCCGGCAATTTCGGAAAGCGTCGGGAACAGGTCCATCGCGATAATGGGTGTGTCTGCTTGGCTGCCTTGTTTGATTTTGGCGGGCCAGTGGAAAATGAAAGGGACTCGATGTCCGCCTTCAAACGTGACGAACTTCGTGCCTCGGTACGGCTTCGCGTAGCGGTTGTTGGTTGGCCCATTGTCGGATGTGAAAACGACGATCGTGTTTTCGGCGACGCCAGATTCCTTCAACGCTGTCATCATTTCGCCAACACCCCAATCGAGTTCCTGCATGATGTCGCCACGCATGCCATCGTTGGAACTGCCTTTGAAATCCTTGCCGGCTTTGTACGGTGTGTGGGGATAGTTGTGAGCGTAGTAAATGAAGAACGGTTCTTGCTTTGCCGCTTGATCGCGGATGATTTTGGTGACGCGTTCGGTGTAAAGTTTCGTGAGTTGGTCTAGCGGCGTTTTTTGATAGACCACTTGGTCGTTGTCAAAGAATTCTGCCGAGTGGCTGGCGTTGCTGAGCATGCCGTAGCAAGTGTCGAAGCCCTGTTTGCGAGGCAAGAACTCGGGCTCGGTGCCTAAGTGCCACTTGCCGACCTCGTGAGTTGCGTAGCCTTGTTGTTTGAGGTGCTCGGCGATCGTGATCTCGTCGGGGTTGAGCCCTAAGAACCAATGAGCGGTCCGGAGTGGATTGATGCCCATGTAGAGCCCGGCGCGTTGAGGATAAGCGCCTGTCAAAAAAGCAGCTCGCGATGGCGAACAGATCGATGCACCAGTATGAAAGTCCGTGAATTTGATTCCACCGGTGGCCAGTTGGTCGATGTGTGGCGTCTTTACTTTCGTGGCTCCGTAGCAACTGACATCCGAGTAGCCAAGGTCGTCGGTCAACATGAAGATGATGTTGGGCTTGTCGGTATTGGGTGCGGGAGTTTGGGCCAGCAGCGTCGAGCAGACCGAGAGGTGGATCAAGTAAAGAATGGGAGTGAGTTGGTTCATGAGTTTTTTATGTAGTGGATTTTCGCCAGAAATCTTTTTTTGGGGATCCGAGCAATGGTGCTGGAGCGAATGGGTGGTAACGCCGGTAATTTAACAATGCCGGGCATCTTTCGGGTCGGTAAGAAAAAGGAAATCCTGCCGAATTGAATTTGAAAATGAAAAAATAGGGGAATGATGCGGGGGGGACTAAATGCATTTGCGGTAAAATTGCGAAGCATTGCAATGGTCAGATATTGCTCAACGGCTCGCTTAGCACCGTCAGCCAAAAGAATCACTCGTCGTCAGTTTTTTTAAACAGTTCACATGCCACTCGAAAAATTAAACAATAAGATGAGCCAAATCTCTTCCAAGGCGATTGGTTACTGCCGTCGCGGAGGACCGGTCGGTTCGGATTCGGTACTGGCTTCCATTCCTTCGGACCTGCAAGGCCATGCCGTTAGCTTTTGTGGGGTGAAGGGCTTCATGGTGGACCAAGTCCGGGAGTTCACTCGGCCCGGCGAAGAGCCTGTGACGATCGCTTGTGCGATGATCGCGACGCTTGAGATTTTAAACTCGCCGGTTCACGTACACTCCCAAACCATCGAGACGTATACCATTCTCAGCGGTGAAGGCCAGATGGTTTTAGGCGATGAAGTGTCGAGGGTGACCGAAGGGATGGTCGTGGCCATTCCGCCGGGGAACCAGCACGGCCTAATGAGCACCACGGAATCGCCAGTGAAAGTCCTGATGACTTTCAGCCCAGGGTTGGCTCCTAAAGAGCATGCCGACTATCGCGATGAATCCTCTTGCGGCATCACGACCAAACAGTGGATCGAACAAAATCAGAAAGCCAGTCAATGAGAATTGTTGTTAGTTTGTGTTTGTCTTTTTGTGTGGCATCTTTTTGCTGGGCGGCGCCGCAAAGCGACAGTGTGGCTGCGCAGGCCCCGAAGGTTTCGGTTGTCCAGAAAGAAGATCGCATTGCCGTGAAGTTTGGCGAAGAGCTTTTCACGCAGTACATTTTCAAAGGCTTTGAAAAACCGATTTTGTATCCCGTCATGGCGCCGGGGAATGTTGCGATCACACGTAGCTTCCCGGTTGAAAAGAAAGCCCCCGGGGAAGCAACGGACCATCCGCACCATAAGTCCATTTTCTTTGGGCAAGGAAACATCAGCGGGCACAACTTTTGGACGATGGGGCACGGCAAGATTGTCTTGGACAAAGTCATGCAAGCCCAAGCGAACGAAGACAACGCGGTGATTACAACCTCGCACCTTTGGAAGACCAAGCAAAACGAAACGTTGCTCAGAGACGAAACGAAGCTGACTTTTAGCCAACAGGGGAACACACGTTCGATCGAGTATGAAATAAGGCTCATCGCCTCCGAACAAGAGTTGGTCTTTACCGATGACAAAAATGGCAAAGAAGGCACGATGGCCATCCGGACTCACCCAGCACTAAGGTTGAGGCACCGAAACAAACGCCAGCCAGCCACTGGTAGGGCTCGCAATAGCGAGGGCACCACCGGCAAAGCGATTTGGGGCGAGAAGGCGAAGTGGGTGCTGTATCAGGGGCTGATCAACGACCAGAACTACGCGATCGCGATTCTCGACCACCCAGGCAACCTACGCCATCCGACGACTTGGATGGCGAGGGACTATGGCTTGGTGGGGGCCAACCCGTTCGGCCTAAGCCACTACCTTGGTAAAGAAAGAGGCGCCGGCAACTACACGTTGAAGAAGGGAGAGTCGCTTACGTTGAAATACCTTTTTGTCTTCACAAAAGGGGATGTGTCTGCGGGGGACATGGACGCTCGATTCAAAAGCTGGACCGAGAAGTAGTTCGAATTCTTCGAAGTGATTCAGCACTGTCAGGGTTCAGCGGATCGATATTGAGGACCGGATATTGAGGGACAGCCGCCGGATTTTGATGCCGGACATTAGGCTCGTGTCTGTCCCCGATCGATTCTGGCAGGCTCTGGCCGATGAAGCTCGAGTTCGTGGTCAGAAATGCTTACATTGCCCCAAGTCAGCCTTCGCCTCTGGCTGATCGCTTCTCAGGGGTGATGCAATTTTGGGTAGACGATTGCTACTTATCTAAAAAAGCTGGAGCAACTGAACCGTTGACCGTTTTCTGCTGCGCGCTGATGGACTCGGAAACCAATAATTGGTCGCACATCAGACTTAGCTGAGCCCAAATCAGCATCTTTTCTACTTCGAGATCCTTTGAAATCAGCTTTCTTGCCGATCAAGTCAAAATCGACTAATATTCTAGGGAGAGCTTTGTGGTTGTCCCCAACTATCTGTTATGGATAGCGGCAAGCCGAAATGTTCAGGTTTAAGTTTTCAGTGTTCAGGATTTAGACGCTGCCGCGTTGCCGATCCGACAGCCACAGTTGGGGGCACGCACAAACTGGTCGTCACAGTTAACTTCGATGGTGTCCCCAGGTGCCATTTCGCCGACAGTGTACAATGACGCAACGGATGTAGCCGGAGTCGCCAGACTTCGGGGAACTTCCAGGCGGCCTGAACTCTGGCGAGCCCAGCTACTGTTTGACGAAAGGGGAAGCGTGAGCAACTCGTTTGATGATTCCTACTTGAAAAGGTTGGAGCCGGAATTCTATCGTGGCCAAGCATACGTGCATTGGTCGCTGACGATCAAAGACCGAAAGCAAGGTTGGTTGAAACCAATCATGCTGTACAAGTTTCGTGAACTGCTGACTCATACAATGTTCCGCTATGGGCTTTGCTGCCCAATCTTCGTACTGATGCCAGATCATTTCCACATGATGTGGATTGGGATTCTTGATGACGCTGACCAGTTACCCGCCATGAAGCACTTTCGAGCCAGACTCAATGAAACCCTCGCAGCTCTGAATTTTAAGTTGCAGCCTCAAGCGTATGAAAATGTTCTCAAGGACGACGATCGTGTTGAAGACGCTTTTCATGGTGTATGTGAATATATTGCTCGCAATCCCGAAAGAGCTGGACTGACTGATGTCAATGGATACGCGAATTACAAATACTCGGGCTGCATTGTCCCGGGCTATCCAGAACTGAAACCATTTGCTAATGATTTTTGGGGACGCTTCTGGCGGTCCTACTCTTATCTACGCAAAAATGGACTGCTTAGAATCAATGAAACGTAGCCGGAGTCGCGAGACTTCGGGGGACTTGCGGACAGCCTGAACTCTGGCGAGCCCAGCTACGACTTTTGCAGATTGAGAAACATGGATAAACCATTCGCCAGTGATTTCTGGGGACGCTTCTG
>JALZWN010000139.1 GCA_023300235.1 Mariniblastus sp. | reverse complement strand
CCGCTGCAGCCAGCAAAAGAATATGTTTTTGTTTTGAGGCGAACCAGGGAATAAGGTTCACGCGTTTTTGAATGTGGTTGGTGCTTGGAGGGATTTAACCACGGATGGACACGAATGCACACGGATTTCAGGCCGCGCAGCGTCCATGACTATTGGGTGGTTGCTGAAGTTCTTTTTTGCTGCGTTGGGCATTGCTTCGTTGCCCGGTTAGCAGAGCTTAGTTAGAACAGCTTAGTTAGGACAGCTTAGCTTCTGAAGTTTTGATTGAACCACCACCAGGCTCGGTACCCGAGCGATCGGTAGCCGGTGAAGATTCGAGCCTGCCCGCTCATGCCGATTCGCAGCTCTCCGTTGGTTTCATCCAATGGCACTTCCGAAAAGTACTGGAAGTCTTGCTTTTGATAATCAGCGACCATTTCCATCATCCGGTCGGGAGCGCGAGAGCCGCCCTGAGCGAGCTGCTGTTGGCTCGGCTCGTAGTCTTCGCGGCTGATCGAATAGTCCGTCGGATTGACCCTGCCGATTTTTGACTCAAGCGTGTTGGCGGCATCGGCGTAAAGTTTCAACCAAGTGGCATCGCCTTCTTTAGCAAAGATAACTTGATGCTCGGTCAAACCAATCACGGCGTGCCATTTTGATAAATCAGCGACTTCACACAAACGTTGTCCGCGACCGATCAGCAAGTTCTCGTGCTGGCCGGAGAGCAACGGTTGCATGTTGCCTTCGGTGATTTCGGTGTTGGGGCTGCCTTGGTGTTGGTAAGGAACCTCCAGCACGGTGCCCGCGATCGGTGCGGTCAGCACTAGGTGCTCTTGCTGTTGCTGCAAGCGGTGTCGAGTCATCCGCAGGCTGGCGATCTCCGATGCCAACGAGTTTCTTGTATCGTCGCCGAACGGTTCGTTGGCGATGCTCATTCGCCGATTGACGATTTCTAATTGAGCAAGCTTTTCTTTGATTTCAGTTTGAACGCTCAGCAGTTGGTAGTCGACTTGCTCGTTCGTCAGCTTTGCCAGCACTTGGCCTTCTGCGACCGTGTCACCAGCTTTGACCAAGCACTCATCGAATCGACCGGATTCTAAAACCCAAACCGTATCGACCGCTTTGGGCATCACGATAAACGTGCAACGCAAGTAGTGCGGCAATGGCACAAACAAGATCACTCCCAGCAGAGCCGCAACGATGATTGAGACCACTCCGAATCGTAATTTTTTCACTTGATGCATCCGCCCAGGAACAGACATGTATTTGTAAAATTTGTAGATCGGCATTCCAATCATGCCCGCGACTGAAAACAGAGCCAATCCCATGCCTAGCGATTCTAGATTGTAGGGTTCGAGCATCGTCATCAGAAAGAAAATGATCGAGAACATTACGGTCCAGCGATAGCAAAACGCGGCCACGGTGAACATCGCGAACGCCCAAGGCCGATTGGAAGGCATTAGTTGATCGTCCGGCATGTCCAGTCCCAACCAGTTTCGGCCAAGCAATGTTGTCAGAGCTTTGGTTGATTTTTGGTTCAGGTTAGGGATCTCTAGAATGTCGCTCAGGATGTAATAGCCGTCAAAACGCAGCAGCGGGTTGCCGTTGAAAAGCACCGTGCTGATCGAACTGACTAGCATTATTTTCAAGCAAACGTCTTGGATGACTCCCGGTTGGACGAACCACCAAATGAACGTCGCGATGATCGACAAAATGATTTCGACGTACATCCCCGCCGCGCCGATGGCTGCTCGATGCCATTTGTTGGGCAGCCGCCAGCTATCGGATACGTTGCAATACAGGCACGGCGTTAATACCAGCAGCATGAATCCAATTTCATGACACTCGCCGCCGAGCCGTTTGCACGACAGTCCGTGGCCGAATTCGTGGCAGACTTTCGTTCCGCATAACACCAGCGCGAACATGTACCATTCACTGGGATCGAAAAATGCTTCAAAGCCCGGCAACTTGGCTTGGAACGCAGCCCAGTTTGCAAACACCGACACCAACGCGATCGCCGCTAAAACGGCGACCACCATTGCACAGGCTTTGGTGAAAATCCACCACGTGAACGGCATCAAAAAATTCAAAATCCGCTCAGGATCAAACCCTTTGTAGCGAACCGCTAAAACGTTGGCCAGTTGGCCTAGCAGTTCGTTGCGGTTGTTTTTTTTGCCACGCTTGTACAGCTCCATGCCCTGCCCCGGCAAGTCCGATGTCACCAAGCCATCTTGGTGGAACCGTGTTAGCAGTTGCTGCATTTCTTGTTGAGTGATTCGCTTGGGCGCAAAATCTCGGTGGTAGTTGTCTTGGAGTTCTTCGGCTGACTTGGTGCCGTCGAGTTGTTGTAGCAGGTAAAAAACGTGCGGCGGAAATTGAAAATACTTTTGTCCTAGCGGTTCTTTGACCACCCAGTATTCAACGCCTTGGTAAGTCATCGGGTCGAAAGTCAAATCCGGCCGCATCTTCATCTTGATCGGCGGCGACGAAGGCATCGTCTTTTCCGATCGAGGATCGTTGGTGGGGCTGGGGGGAGGAACGATCGACATGGACGGCGAGATTAAATGCGACGACGGGGAATGTAAATTTTGCGACTACAAGAGACTCTAGCGCCAGTTTAGAAAAATACTTTCGTGCGGAGAAAGTCGATGATCTGGTAGAAGCAAACGAAGCCTGACGGTTTTTCACCGCAAAAGATTCTAGCCGTCACGCCCACGCCGCTTCGCAATTCATCGCGGCAGTCTTCGATTTCTTCCGATTCGATTTCAACAATCGCACGAAACTCGTTGACGCCTAACTCCGACGGTACCGCTCGTCGCGAAACGCTGACTAGGCTGCCTTTGAGCGTGAGATTTGGATTGGAGCCGATTTTGAATTCGACCGGTAATCGTTGATCGTCGGAATCCTCTAACGCGTGGTCCACGTAGCCGACTCGGCCTTCGGGGATTTTTAGTTCCAGCTGCCACGGGCCGGTCAGGTCGGCAACTTCCAACAACGCCATATCGCGGGTGGCGGGCATGCGAGGCAGTTTGGTCTCGGGGTGCGGAGTGATCACAACGCCATCGATCGGGCTGAGCACCGTTTGGTAGGCTTGCTTCTTCTCAAGAATCTCGATTTGCTTGACCAATGATTGTGCCTTCTGACTAGCGGTCATGATCGAAATTCGAATGTCATCGCGATCGAGACGTTCAAGGCCAGGTAAGTTTGCTTTTGTTTTCAAGCCATTGATCTGGTGGCCGATGGATTCAAATTCCAAACGAGCTGTACTGATCTGAGTTTCCAGATCGGGGTCTTCAATCTGCAGTAACGCTTGCCCGCGCGTGACGACTTCTTGCTCAGAAATCAAAACATCTTTAATCATGCCTTCGGATTGGCTGAAGATCGTTCGGCGAAGAGTCGGATGCATCACGCCGTCAACTTTCATTTTCAATTCCCAGGGCATGAAAATTAAAACGAGCGTTAGGATGCTTAAAGCGATCAAGCCAGTGATCGTTTTGGCGATGTGGTCGCGGAACAAAACTTTCTGTAGCCAGCCTAGTCGTTTCCAAACCGGCTGCATGAAAATCTCGCTGTGCTTGCGAGCGTTTTCTAGAGCGATTTCAGATTGCTGGACGATCAGGTTGCTGTTTTCTTCAATCTGAGCTTCGGTCACGTCGGCATCGAAATACTCCAACACCAACACGCCCAATTTGCGAGGCTTGGGCCGCCGCTTGCTCTTCATCTCCAAGTCATCTAGCTCGGGAGGGCGAGCCATCAAAGGGATCACGGCCAAGGTGCGGCTGTGTGATTCGTCGAGGTACTCATTGATTTTTTTGGCCACTTCAGGAGCAATGCCTTCGGTGTCGCCAACGATCCATAGTGGCGTGTCCGCTTTAACGGCCGCGGTGGCGACGTTGGATAGCAAGCGGACGACGTTGGCGCGGTTGTCAAACCGGTCTTGGCTACTGATCGCTTTGATTTTGCAGCGACGACCGTTCCAATGCCCAACGCTAACGCGATCGCATTTGAGTAGACGCCTCGCTTCGTTAGCGATGGAGTAGGCCGTTTCTTCGGGATCGATCGAACGATGCGATTCGTTAATGAACGCGATTCGGTTCTCCCAAGCGTTGGCGTCGTCGGAGAGTTTGGCCAAATCTTGATGCTCGTTCCAACGTTGGAAAAGCTGAGCGACTTGCGTCATGAACCGCAGGTAGCCTTCTTGGGCTTGTGCGCTGATGGTGCCTCGTTGGACGAGTTCCAATGCGCCGCGGCAGTTTTTCTGGCGATCGTGGACGGGGCTGAGCAACAACAAAAACGGAGTTGCTTGGGGGGGCTGGCCGTCGGCGGTGCTTCGGCCGGTGAATGCTTCGGACGCGATGCCGACGGGAAGCTCTTTCGTAATCACTTCCACGATGGCGTTGAAGTGAAGTTTGTTTTCGCCCGCGACGACTTCGGCCGCGGTAGCATGCGGGAAGTCACCGGATTTGTGGGTGATTTTCGGAGCAGTTTTGCCATCGAACTGCCACAGCACGCCACAGTAAGCGCCGGTGATTTTCACAACGTCGCTTAACACTGCATTGCAAAACTGATCGAAGTTCGCCTCAGTCCGCGCGAGGTCGTTGAGCTTCTTCAGCGTTCGGCGAACTTCGTCACGAATCTCGCCGGTCGTCGGTGATTGTTGCTGTTGGTCGGTTGACATTTAGTCGTTCGATTGGGATTCGGGATAAGGCAGTCGAAAAAAACTATCGTCGAAACTTGTGTTATCTTAAGTGGCGTTACGCGTGGGTGCAGCAAACCAACAGGGCTTGTTGGGTTTGATTTAACTCTATCAACACACGAGGTAGGCGTGTTTGATGATGCATGGACTGGCGTGTTTGCTCGCCCGGCCATTGTACTGGCTTGGATTTGCTTGCTGACGATAAAAACGAGCCAGCCGTGAAATCAAATAAATGGTTCGCAGGCAATGCTGCCAAAGGCGATTTATTCGAAGTTGTCCAGAATTGGGTCGAGCCCCATTTCTCGCTGAGCTTTGGATAGTTGTTTTTCGCTATGCATTAGTATGCGCCGCGATCGGTAGTGCTGGTTCTCTAGCTTTCGCTGAGCCTTGTGGAAAAGCGAGATCCAATAAGAAGCTATGCGGGTTTTGAGGGTTCGCCGGTACCTTTCAGCGGTCTGTTTGCCAAACGCGGATTCTAATAGCTTGTCTTCAGCGGACGTATAAAGTTGCACCGTTCCTGGATCGCCTTGCCGTCCGCAGCGCCCAAATAGCTGTTGGTCAATGCGACTGGACTCATGCATCTCGGTTCCGATCACGTGCATCCCGCCAAGCTCGCGAACATGCGCGTTGATCTTGATGTCCGTTCCGCGGCCCGCCATATTCGTAGCGACCGTGACTCGAGCAAACTCTCCAGCACTCTCGACAATCTGAGCTTCTCGTTCCACTTCCCGAGCGTTCAAAACCTCGTGCTCGATACCGGCGTCACGCAACAAAATCGACAACTGCTCCGATTTGGCGATCGATCGCGTACCAATCAAAATCGGCCGACCGGTATCATGAATCTCGGCGACGTCATCGACCACTTGTTGAAACTTTTCCGCTTCGGTGTGGAAGAACTTGATCGGGTGATCGATGCGTTGAGGCGGTTTGTTGGTGGGGATGACTTGCACGCCGGTGTGGTAGATTTTTTTGAATTCTTTCCGAGCGGTATGAGCAGTACCTGTCATGCCAGCGATGTAAGGAAAGCGACTCACGAAAGACTGCACGGTGATTTTGGCCGAGGTCGTTGTGTCGAGCGTGATTTCAACTTTCTCTTTGGCTTCGATCGCTTGGTGGATTCCGCGGCTCCAGCGTCGGCCTTCGGCGATGCGTCCGGTCGATTCGTCAACGATCACGATTTCGCCGTCGCGGATTACATAGTCGCGGTCGATTTTAAAATCGCGAGCAACCTTGATCGCACGTTCGACAAAATCGTACATCTCCAATAAACCGACTCCCGCAAGTTCGGCGGGCTTGCGGATAGCGCGGACCATCGCCGTTCCCTCGGGCGTCAGGTCTACAGAACGCTTTTCGCGGTCGTACCAATAGTGTTCGTCTTCGGCGTAGCTGTCGGTGTGTTTGGCTGTCCATTGGTAGAGAGCCATTTGTTGTTGCTGAGCATCGGAGTCATTGGGAGCGGAAATGATTAACGGCGTGCGGGCGTCGTCGATCAAAATGCTATCCGCTTCGTCCAGTAACAAAAAATGTGGCTCGCGATGAACGGGTTTGTTGTCGGCGGATTCCGCGACACCACCAGACGCTCCGCCGTACCACAGTTCGCGTTGCTGTTGCTCGCGCTGTTTTGAATGGTCTCGCAAAAAATCAAAACCAAACTCGCTCATCGTCCCGTAAGTGATGTGGCACTTATAAGCAGCTCGGCGTTGCTCGCGCGACATCGATTGAGTGACCACGCCGATGGTCAGGCCGAGTGATTTATAAAGCGGAGCCATTTCTTCGGCATCACGTTCGGCCAAATAATCGTTGCTGGTCGCCAATAACGCTCCTCGCCCCGCCAACGCATGCACAAACATCGGCAGCGTCGCAGTCAACGTTTTGCCTTCGCCGGTTCGCATTTCTGCCACGTTGCCACGGCACATCGCGTAACCGCCTTGCAGTTGGCAGTCGTAATGTTGCATGCCAAGCTGCCGCGACGCTGCGACCTGAACCAACGCGAAACCTCGAGGAATCAACGGCGTGATATCGTCGCTTTGCCGAGACTCAAAGCCCAGGTCTAAAGCCAAGCCGGACAGATGTGCGTCATCCCACTGCGAATATTCTTTCGCGAGCTTTTTGATTTGCGAGATGACGGATCCTAAGAACAAGGCGAGCCTAACTTAGATTTAAAAACTAGGAAATGAAGTGTTGGCGGTCGATACAAGCTCGGATTCGTTCGCGTTACTTTTTGGCGCGTCGTCTTAGCGGTGAAAACACGTGCTGTGAAAGGTACGCTGCTTCGGCAACGTATTGATCGATTCGATTGCGGAAAATCGCAAACGCACCGATCGAAGGAATCGCCACGATCAAACCTCCGACCGTCGTGACCAACGCTTGATAGATACCCTCGGCTAACTGCGGTGCACTGGCGGTTCCTTGCGTTGCGGCAACGCTTTGGAACGCCACGATCATTCCGAACACGGTGCCCAGCAATCCAACCATCGGAGCGATGTTGCCGATCACCGATAGGTATTCGATTTTGCGGAACAGCCGAGCGGATTGTTCGGCAAGGGCGTCCTCAATCGCTTTTTCGACCGAGCTCCAGCCGAACTCGAGTTCTGAAATTCCGTGCATCAAAACAAAAGACAGCAAGCTTGGGTTGTCGTTGCAGTTTTGTTTGGCAGTTGAGATGTCACCGGCGAGTAAATTTTTGCGAACTTCGTCAGACAGTCCCGGCGGCATCAGGTCGTTGCGGCGAATGCTGATCAAGTGATCAAACACCAAGTAAGCGGCAGTCAAAGAGAGCAAGAACAACAAGATGATCATGGCGACGCCAAAGATGCCACCAGAAAAGATGATATCAAAGGTGCCTTTAACGGCAGGTTCGCTGGCTGCTGCTTCGGCTTCTTGGGCCATCGCTGATCCGCTGTGAAGGCAGATCAATAGCATCGCAAACAGCATTCGGCTAAACGTGCCGGGAAAATTCATATTGGTTTCCTATCAAACAATCGGCCAAAAGCTCTTACTCGCTTGGGCCGCATCTAGATCCATCGACTTTAAACCATCCAAACAAAATCGTAGTTCAGCCGGAAGTCGTCCCAACAGTTTATCAATTTTTGCCCGTGTCGAACATCGCCTGTTGAGCCCAAGTGGATTCAGGGAAACGTTGATTCAGTTCGGCGAAGAATTGATCTGGTTTAGGGTAAGTTTGCTGTTTGGCTTGGTCGGGCGTGATTGACTTTAACGCTGACGCAGTCTGGAACAGGCTGGCGGCCACCAACCGCGATTGAGCTTCGTGGAGCGTGACGATTTTCATCCAGTTTAACAACGCCGCATCAAGATTCCCCTGTTTTTGCTGAGCCCCTGCGAGAATCAGCATCGCTCCGGCTCGGTTCTCAGGCTCCATCCGTTCAACGATCCGCTCCCATTGTAAGAGTTGCTTTGGGTTCAGCCGCGTTCGCAAACGCCAAAGCTGCCCGGTCGCGAGATCGCGAATGCGAGGGTCAAGGTCGCCGGCGAGCTGGTCCAAAACCTCGGTGGCTCGTTGCTGTTGGTTCTTTTCAGAAGTCAAGCTCCACCCTGCCCCGAGCAATTGCAAGGCCGTTTGTTCGCTGTTGAGCCAATCGCTGGCGCCGGGGATGGGTTGCACGCGGTTGCTCCACGGCAGCGGGATCAGGTTCATGAACCGCGTGTTTGGGTCTTGGGCGATGATCGCTCGGAACTCGTTGGCAGCGGCCGATGAGTCGCCCGTCAGTTGATATGCGGGGATCAGTTTTGCGCGGATGATGCGTTGAGCCCAAGGTCGTTTTTCTTCGGTCAGGGCCTGGCGGTATCTTTGAATCGCTTGGCTGGTTTTGCCCGCGGCCGCTAAGCGTTTGCCGCTTTCGTACGCGGCAGGCCAAGTCGTTTGAAGGTCGACGACTTGTGTGCTGTCGATTTCTTTGGGCGATCCATTGACCGAAATGGTGATCGAATAGCCAAGCCACTCTTCGACGGTGACTTTGCGTTTTCTGGTGGCATCCGAGTTTGCTTTTTTGACGATCAACACGTCTTGAGCGGCGCTCGGGTTGCAAACGCATGTAAGCCACAGCAGTGCCAATGAAGCTGCCAATCGCGTTGGCCAAGAGGCTCGCCAGTTTTTATCAGTTTTAATCATTAGTCCAAATCAAATTCCCAAACCGTTTGATACGTTCCGCGGGCTTCCACGTAATCAAAAAACTGCCCATAAAAATCATTCACACCCAAGGTCGCACTATCGCCAATGACGATCAGTTTACGACGAGCCCGAGTCAACGCAACGTTCATCCGTCGGCGATCCGACAAAAAACCGATCTCATTAATCGCGTTGCTGCGAACCAAAGAGATCACGACCACTTCTTTTTCGCGGCCTTGGAAGCCATCGACCGTATCGATTTCGAGCCCCCGCCCTTCGAACAGGTCTCGCAGCAAACGAACTTGCGCGGCGTAGGGAGCAATCACCGCAATGTCGCGGTAAGCCACCCCCGCATCGTGCAGCTGTTGGACTTGGTGTAGCACAAGCTTGGCCTCTTGTGGGTTCCGTTTACTCAAGCCTTGAGGCTCAAGTTCTTCATCCCAGCTCGCCCCGGCAGAATCGATGAAGGTGACGATTTGCTGAGTAAAGTAATCATCTTGCACGTCGGGCAAATCACCCAGCATGTGTTCTTCGACCGAAGCGTCCGCGACCAGATCCCCGTCGTAAAATTGCTCGGACGAAAAATCCATGATCGCGCGGTTCATGCGATACTGGACGTCCAAGCGTCGAGTAATATTATCGCCCCAGAGGTGGATCTCGCGTTCCATCATGCTGATGGCAAAGCCTTCATCGGCGGCTTCTTTGGACAGGACCGTGGGTGGCAGTTGCATGTGGTCGCCGGCCAAAATCACTCGATGACAAAACCGCAACGGCACCCAACAACCGGGCTCGGTGCTCTGACAAGCCTCGTCGATCACCGCGGTTTCAAACCGACGATCGCCGATTAGGTCTTCGTTGAAAGTTGTCGTCGCACAAATCACATCCGCTTGGTCCAGCACCGCTTCGATGGCTTGTCGTTCCAGCAACTTCGCGCTGTACAAAAGTTGTTTGGCTTCTTTGCGAAGATCACTACGGTGGTCTCGGCCCGGCTTGGATCGCGTCCAGCGGTCGGCTTTGCGGAACAGCTGTTCTGCTTCGTGTCGCATCTCTTTCGCGATCACCGAGTTCTCGTCGTTTTCGACCATCCCGTCCAAGCTCATGCTTCGCAGCTGTTCGGAGATTCGAGCGGGGTGGCCGAGTCGCACGACGCGCTGGCCCATGTCGGCGAGTTTCTTCAGCAGGTTGTCGACGGCGGTGTTGCTGGGCGCACACGCAAAGACACGATCGCCCATTTCGACCGCTTGGCAAATCAATTCGACCACCGTGGTGGTTTTGCCGGTTCCCGGCGGGCCGTGGATGATCGCGATGTCTTCGGCGGACAAAGCAAACTCAACGGCGCGTTGTTGAGCGTCATTGAGTTGCGTGCGGAAGTCGAGATTGAAATCCGCTTTGGAGAAAACCGGTTCCCGCTCGCCCATCAAAATATCACGGAGCTTGCCAAGTCGCCCTTTAGCGTCCTTGGTGTTCGTGATCGCACGAAGCTGTCGCTGTCGAGTCACTTCGTCGGCGGCCAAGTCGACTCGAAACGCCTCCGATTCGGGCCAGCGGTTCATCGCGATTTGCAAGCTGTCTTTTCGCTTGGCACTGACCACGCCCGATTCGGACGGGCCCTTGATCGGGAAAGATGAAACCACCACCGGCGAACCGACGCGGAGGCGATGCCAAGGCATGGGGAGGTTTTGTTTGCGGCGTTGAAAGGTGACCAGTTTGTGCCCGCCCAAGCCGACGACATGATCGGTGACGGCGAGATCCAAAATCGTCTCGCCGGATTTTTCGGCGTCGGCTTCGTTGCGTTTCCGCCGTCGCTCTTCCATTCGTTTGACTTCGGCTTGGGATTCCATCGCCAGCCAGCAAGCCATGTCGACGAAGTGCTTTTCCGAATCGGGGTTAGTGAATTTGTTCCGGCGTCGTGAGGACATTGAGTCGCTGTGGTGGAATGAAAAGTAGAGCGTTTGGAGGAAGCTTGTTTTAGTGTTTTAGTGGCACGGCTGAGTGCTTAAGATGCTTTGTCAGGTGAGTAGGTGTGCCATGCTTCACGAGGGTGAGGGTGTCTGCTGAGTGTTTGCATACTTACGCGGGCGAAGTGTTTTTGGAAAAGTTCCGAGGGCGTTTTTTTGAAGGGATTTTAGAATGAGTTTATTCCCGATCGCGTAAACACGACACCCCTATGGCAAACGCACACTAAACGCTTGGAATCCCTAAAACGTTTGCGAGGTATTGCGTGTTCCATTCATGCGACGCGTCTCCCTCGACGCGTCTCCCTTCAAGGCGGCATTCTTGGCATAGAGCCAATGCCAAACCCACTCCGCTGCCGATGATTCTTCGGGCAGTCAGATTTGCGACAATCAGTTTATGGCTGTCCCCAACAGTCCCGTTCCCAACAGTCCCGTTTTTTCTTTGTCTGACACCTTTTATTTGTCAAAGTTCGCGAGAACGATCGTGGACAGACCGTGCGTTGAATGTCGGGCATCGAAATCCTGCGGTTGTCCCTGCATGCAGTTACGGATTTCTTCCGTTAAGCTCTGTAGCTGCCTCGCCCGTTCTCGCAGAACCGGACACCAAA
>JALZWN010000138.1 GCA_023300235.1 Mariniblastus sp. | reverse complement strand
AAGGAAGGGATAGATACTTTGAAGGTTACATTGCGATACCAGCGAAGCCGGACCGAAGCAAACAAACTAAGTTTTTTGCGGCTAAAGATGCGCGAACATACGGATATTGACGGCAATGCCCTACCAATGAGCAGCATCGTTTTGTTCGAGAAAGACCGATTAAGAAGGTTCTGTTTCCAAAAGCGATTGCGTAACAACGAACAACCCACAATAGAATTCACTCTGCGCGCGACCCATCGCCGCTGAGCAATATCCAACCACCCAAACCAAATGCTGCTGGAAGAACTCAATCCGAGTACCGTCAATCACCCCCAACGCCTCGTCGTCGCGTTGATCGATCGCGGCTTGCAAATCAAGATGCAGCTTCCCCATCATCGTCAACAAGCATGCCACATGGTCGACCATCCGCTGCTGGTGCGATCCGAACAATTCCGGCGGTTGGATTAACTTTGCGTACTCTTTGATCGAATCGCAACAGTCGCCCTGAAACCGGCTTACCGCCACCACGGATTGGTGCGGCGGCAAGTGGCCTTTAGGCCCCAAAAAACAACCGCAATACTCGATCGCCAAATCATCCACCAGCGCGTCTTTGATCCGGGCAGCTGACGGCAACCAACCGCCGGCTTTCACGTAGGCTTCGGCAACTTGTCCCGAGCCCAAATCACGCAACGCTTCGGCGTCGACTTCGTGATTCCAAAGTCTTGCCAATAAAAAATAAACATTGGCCAGCGAGGCGGAGTCGGTCAACGCGGTTTCCGTGGTTGGCGAATCTGACATCGCTTGTTGGTTTGAATCAGACACGCAGCATTAAACCTTTTTAATTGACACAACGGTATCGTGGAAAGACTGCTGACCAGTAATCGGGTCAGGCGAAATTGGCATCAACTTGTTTTGGTTCCAGCCGTTGCCGGTGTTCTTTTTCCATTTGGTTGGATCGCCGTTAGACTGATCCTCCCACCACATGTTTCGCTCCCAGTCGGCATCGCGATAGGTTTCGCCATCGCTACCGGCAGCGGCTCCCTGGCCAGGCTTCGGCGATCCTTTGATGCCTTTGGCCACGTTCGTGTACTCCCAGTGCCCGCAAGAGTTGCTCATCGCAATCACCTTTGGGTGGATTCCCGCCATCGTGACGATCGGAACTCGCATCGTCGAAACAACTTGCCGGCCATTTTCCATTGGCAAGTCGTCGCGTTTCAGATGCGGGCTCTTTTCAACGAGCGTCTTTGAGTAGTAGCTGGTCAGTTCAATCCAGTCGCCGTCTTCCAGCCCCATGCTGGCTGCGGTTTTGGGGTTCAACCAAGCCGGGTTAGAGTGCACGATCTCAGCCAACCACTTCAGGTTCATCGTGCGACCGTGGTTGTGCACGTTCCACTTAAAGCTGGTCATAATCAACTCGTTGTCCAGCAAGTTCTTGTGTTCGGTTGGCTGGAACCAAATCGGCATTTCGTCGATCTCAACATCATTACCTTTATGTTGCTCGGGTCGATTCTTCGCCTTGGATCCACTCGCGGCAATCAAGTCGCTACAGTCTTCGTTGTTTCCGATTTTCTTGACAAACAAACTTCGGATTTCAAACTTGCGACTGGGTGTTTTGAATCCTCGAATGGGTTTACCGTCGACCATGATCCCAACGCCTTTGCCGTCTTTGAAAATCACGTTCGTCTTTTCGTCGACGGTCGCCCCATCCATCTCTTCGGCAGAAACTTCAAAGTTATACGGCTCGTAGAACGGCTCGCGGCTTTCGTCCTCCCAAGCCCCTTCATCCAATAGTCGCTCCAGCCCGGCTTTTCCGGTTTCTGGATTTTCGTCGACGTTGGAGGCCCATTCTTTCATGTAGTCTTCCAGCGAACCGTACTCGTAAGCCTTTTCCATGCCGCCGCCAATTCGCTTGGCCAGTTCGGGGAAAAACTCACGCACGTCCTTCGACTCTCCCAATGGCTCCACCATCGGCGTGCGAATCCCAACGTAAGGACGCAAGTTGTACGAACCGCGAGCGTCAAGATCCCAGCGTTCCATGTACGTTGTCCACGGCAAAACGATGTCCGCGTAGTGCGCGGTTTCGTTGTAGAAGCAGTTGATACAAACATGAAACGGAATCAAATCTTCATCCGTCATCACTTGCTTGGTCAGACTTTCTTCAGGCCAAGTCAGCGGCGCGTCCAAGTTGTAAGTCATGTAGGCATCGATTTTTTCGCGACGCTGTTGCAAGTACAGATAAATGATCTCGCCAACTCGCATCCGTCGCCACACATTAGCCAGCGGGTATTCCGGCGGATCTTCCAGCACGCTCCAAGTTTTCGCCGATGCGGGCATCGCAGGCGTTTTGACGTTCGGGTCCAAACCACCCCAAGGCGACCAGCACCAACCGCCTTTTTTACCAACGCTTCCCACGATAGCGTTGAGCATTTGAATCGCGCGGTCATTATAGAAACCGTTCAGGTGAGCCGATGAGCCACGGTTACACATCGTGGTCGCTGCCGGGGCGGCGGCCGCGAACTCCAATGCGATCCGGCGAATGTCCGCCGCAGGCACGCCGCTGAGCTTTTCAGCTTGCTCGGGCGTGAAGTCTTTCAGGTGTTCCTTCAGTTCGTCGATCGAAACGTTGGTCCAAGTTTCAAGGAACTCGGTATCCTGCTTGCCAGCTTCCAAAATCGCCTGAGCCATCGCCAATGCAATCGCACCGTCGGTTCCCGGAAACGGAAAAAACACCTCGTCGCTACCGCCGGCAGTGTTCGAAAGTCGCACGTCGAACGTGACCAATTTGGCTCCGTTTTCGAAGCGACCTTTTTGAATCCGACTGGCGAAAGGAATGTGACCTTGATGAGCCTCAAAAGCATTCGAGCCGAAGTTCAAAATGTACTTTGTATGCTCGACGTCGTTCAAATCCCAATCGCTCTCCCACAAAAACGCCAAGTTCGCAGCGCGGCGATTCCCCGAACACAACGACCGATGGCTCAACTGAGTTTTCGTACCAAAGGCATCCAAGAAACGCTTCAACGCGTCCTTGCTACGCTGGCGTCCTTGATGAAACGCAAACTTTTCGGGGTGCCCGCTGTCGCGAACTTTTTTAAGCTTGACCGCGATCTCGTCAAGCGCTTCATCCCAACTGACTCGCTTCCACTTGCCTTCGCCTCGCTTGCCGACACGCTTGAGCGGGTACAGCAATCGCTCCGGGTGGTACAAATGATTCAAGCCCGCGTGCCCACGAGCACACAGGTAACCGCGGCTGTTGGGATCTTTGGGGTTGCCTTCGATTTTTATCAACCGGCCGTCTTTGACATGGCCAATGGTTCCGCAGATGGTGCTGCACAACTGACACATACCCGGCACTTGTTTCGTGTCTTTGTACTTATTGATATCCGGCCAGTTTTTCTTTTTCATCGGCCCGGGCAACTTACAAACCCCCGGCGCTGGCCCGCTGCCGGTCTCGTAGGCCTTGCCGCGAATTCGCTTCCACTTTTCCAAGTCGATTCCCTGCTCAGGGCGTTGCTTTTTATCTTGTTGAGCATTCGCGGAAGTTTCGTCAGACTTTTGCGTTCCGGTACACCCCGCCAAAGTCGTCGCACCGACGGCGAGGCCAAGTTGTAAAAATCGTCGGCGAGCGTTTACAGGCGTATTGGTTTGGTCAGCAGGCATCGCGTTAGATTCCGTGGCGGAGTTGATAGTTTTTTTATTCATACCAAAATCGTTTTTGGGGGACTCAAGAAAGGGCAAGGTCGTGCGGCAAGTCAATCGAACGAACGAACAACTAACTTGGCGTCGCCACCTAAGAACCAGCAGGCGGCGACTGCGGAGCGGCCGGCAAACGTTCACTTCCAGCTTCCACGTCTTTCGCTACATCATTCGGCTGAATGCCTTTCCAGTTGTAGATACTATAAGCCTCCGGGTTGTACGACTCACCTTCGCTCGGCACCCGCGGTTCAATCGCCGCTGGGGCGTCACCGGCAAACCACATGCGCGGTTTGGTTTCCTTTTCGCCACGTAGCTGAACCAAACCACTTTCGGCTTCCGCATTTTTCATGGCAACCGAAATGTCAGATGCCGGATCGTTCAAATCGCCAAACTTGAGTGCTTCGGCTGGGCAAGTCGGCACACAAGCCGGCTCGAGACCGTGCTCGGTTCGATGGTAACAGTTGTGGCATTTGACCGCTTGCTTGGCGACCGGATCCAAATAAATCGCTCCGTACGGGCAAACTTCAACGCAAGTTCCATGCCCACAGCAAGTCTCGTAATCCACCGCGACCGTGCCACCAGGTTTCTTGTGCAACGCTCCGCAGGGACAGGCTTTAATACACGGCGCGTCTTCGCAATGCTGACAGGACATCGGCATGAACAGCCGAGCGACTTTCGGGTAGTCGCCTTCGTCTTGGTAGAACGTTTGGCGGATGTAGTTACCAAGCGGTACGTCGTTTTCGGATTTGCAACTGACTTCGCAACCGTGACAGCCGAAACACTTGCGAGTGTCGACAAACCAACCGAGCCGCTTGCCATCGTCCGGCGCCGTCATCCGGTCTTGCCAGTACTCTTGCGGCTGAAAAAGATCGTTACCCTGGGGCTCAGCGGCATCGCTGGTGCCGGCCATGCCAGCTCCAACGCCAACGCCAACGCCGGCAGCAACGGAGCCTTTTAAGAAATCACGACGCCCCAATGATGAATCGTTTGTTTGGGGGGCGTTCGGGTTAGCTTCTGCTTCGGGTCCTAGGGAACCCTGCTCAGTTCGTTCAGCCATTCGACTTCCGTTCAAATCTCTAAGTAACAATATGCTCTTAGGTTAACGAAAAAATCGCGGCATTTAAACTCGAATGAATGGGATTTTTGCCGCAAAACCCAGAGGCACGTACTTACGACGTCTTTTGTGACAAGAAATACTTTCCTTGATCCGCTTCACCTACAAATAAAGCCCCGCAATTTATCTTGCAGAGCTTTCTCTGATCAATGTCCTTAAAGTCAATCTAATTTTGTTTTGCCCGAAACGTCTGTTTCTTAAATGCGTCTAGCCGTTGACTGGCGTGCTGGCGGGAAGCATCCCGCCAATCGCCGCAGGAGCGGGCGCGGGAGTCGCTGGGCTGACAGAGTCCGTGATTCGCAGGCGGCTCTGCTCGACTTGCCGCTCGGCTGATGCTTCCAGCTTTTCGACGCCATCAGCCGTGATCGAGATCGCCCCACCTTCCTCGCGTTGGATCCAGCCTTTTTCGCGGAAGAACCAAACGTGAAAGTCCAATACCTCAACCGGGATGCCCATCAACTGCTCGACAGTGTTCAGCCCCAAACCTGGGTTACGAATGCTTTTTCGGCGCTGAGCATAAAACAAAGACAACAATCGATGGCGGTCGACCGTGTCGTCGCCGATTGTGCCTGAGCCTTCAACGATTTCAACTTCGGACGTTTTTTGCTTGTCAAAATCGACATCAAAACTAGCTCGCTTTTCCGGGTCGCCAAGCACCTCGTAGGCTTCGGCGATTTGAGCAAATTTATGTATGTCGCCGTGCTCTGAGGAATCCGGATGGTATCGCTTCGCTAAATAGCGAAAGACACGCTCGACCGTTTCGAACGAAGCACTTGGGCTTACTTCAAGAGTTTCGTAGTGGTTTACAAAGTCGGACATGGTTGATTCCAAAGTCAGGTTCACGGGGAGCTCGGTAAATCCAGATCCAAGCGTCACTGAACGTACGACTTCGTTTAGCCAGCCCCAAACTTAACCCACCCTCCACACCCGAAAACAACTCAATGTTCGACTGAATCTAACGCTTATTCGGATTAGCCGGATCAGCAACCGACTGCGACAACCATCACAGTGAGCGTACAAACAGAGTGGGCGCATAGCCAAAGCGAGCCTATAAAGAAAGAGAAAGAGAAAGCGAGCGCATAAAAAAAACCAAACCCTGACGAGTTCGGCTTCTATGTCTCAAAAATTCAGCCACCGCATCGACGGTTACCCCCGAGCAGCCAAATAGCTCTCTAACGTTTGGCCTTCGGAAACCGTAATCGTCTGAGCACGATCAGGGCCGACCGAAATAAACTCAACCCGCCGGCCAACCAAAGCCTCGATCGACTTTACGTACTCGATCGCTACCACTGGCAAGTCGTCCAAGCTTCTAGCACCAGTCACGTCTTGCTGCCAACCGGGCAAGGTTTCATAAATCGGCTTCAAACGACGCAAGTCATTCACATGAGCCGGGAAGTAATCAATCCGCTGGCCGTCCAACTCATAGGCAACACAAACCTGAATCTCTGGCAACTTCGACAACACGTCCAACATCGTGATCGCGATCGAAGTCACTCCGCCAAGCCGAGCGGAATACCGAGCGGCAACGGCATCGAACCAACCACAGCGACGAGGCCGACCGGTCGTGGTGCCGTACTCGTTTCCTTCGTCGCGAATGTGTTGGCCGTGTTCATTTTCTTGTTCGGTCGGGAACGGTCCGCCGCCAACACGAGTCGCATAGGTTTTCATCACACCGACTACGTTGGTCAGCCAGTTCCCTGGAACACCCGAGCCCGTTGAAATCCCCAAACCAGAACTATTACTGCTGGTCACAAACGGAAACGTGCCGTGGTCGATGTCCAGCAAAGACCCCTGAGCACCCTCGAACAAGATCTCTTTGTCGTCGTCAATTGCGTCCAGCAAAATCCGGTTCGTGTCGGTCACCATCGGACGCAACGCTTCCGCGTACTTGGCGTACTCGGCGATGATCGCTTCAGCGTCCAACGAACCCGAATCTTCGTCGCCAGCGGCGGTTAGGACTCGTTTTTTGACTTCAACGATCTTGCGAACGCGGTCAGCAAAATCGTCTTGAATCAAATCCCCAATCCGAATCGCGAAGCTCCGCCCGATTTTGTCAGCGTAACAAGGACCGATACCACGCAAAGTGGTACCAATATTGTCCTCGCCAGAAACCAAGCGGTTCCACATTTTGTCTTCAAGGACGTGCCATGGCATCACCACGTGAGCACGACCGCTGATCTTCATCCGAGCCGCAACGTCGATGCCGCGAGCTTCCAAGGATTTGATTTCTTCGATGATCGTTGGCGGGTTAATCACCACACCAGCGGTGATCAAATTCAAAACACCCTCGTTCAAAATCCCGCTGGGGATATGATGAAGCTTATAGACATCGTCACCAATAACGACCGTATGGCCAGCATTCGCGCCGCCTTGATAGCGGACAACAAGGTCCTTGCCTTCAGTGAGAATATCGACCAACTTACCTTTGGCCTCGTCGCCCCACTGCAAACCAATTACGCATTTTCCTGGCACCCTGAACTCCTCAGGTTTTTCGAAGTCGCTTCTGCAAAAACGCAACAAGGATCGACTTCGATTTGTGAATCTCGATGGTATTTTCCTGACCGCCATCAAAAGCCCAAGCGGGCAAGACGCGACCAAAAAACAAAGGGCAAAGTCTAGTTTTGTCTCGGCCCTTTGGTCAACCATCGACGTAAACAAAACCGCCGTTTTGTTGCTTTTAAAAACCCCTCGCAGCGATTTAATCCCAGAAAAACAAGCGTTATCCGCAGACTTTACGCAGCCCCAACGGACAAATGTGGTAGGGCAAGACCGCCTTCGCTGCTAAGGCGTTTGCGTTTCGGCCGGCAAAGGCTCTACCGGCAAGTCGATCGGCACGTAGCCAGCCTGGTCAGGACCAAGTTTCACGTCGTCACCGATTGGCCGGTCGATCGTCAACTTGGGCCGATCACTTTCTGGGGGCGGTCCGAGAACTTGCCGAGCCAGCAAACCTAACGCCACGCCGGCGACCACCAGACCAAAACGCGGCAAAAGTGTTTTTAAACGATTCATGATTTAGCTCAGTTTGCTGAAGCCACGATAACTTGCGTCTTTTAAATCTCGAGCCTGATTGCGAACAGATTACTTGCCCAACGATTTAGCCACGTCCGTTTTGTAAGCTGACGTCGCCGGATAAATCCCCACGATCACGGCCAACACGATCAACACAGGAATCACCAAAAACTCAACCGGCACAAAATCAAAGAAGCCGATCTCCACTCCGGTCCTAGCTTCAATCAACGGCCCCAACACGGCATTGAGAGCATGCCCGCTGATCCAGCCGAACACACCCCCCACCACCGCCAACAAAACCGCTTCGCATAAAATAATCAACATCACCTTACCGCGACTAGCCCCCAACGCCCGCATCACCGCGATCTCGCCTTGGCGCTGATTCATCGAGTTATAAATACCAACGATGATACTAAGTGCTGACACGACGCAAATCATCGACGTCAAAAACAACAACAGCATTCGAATCGGACTGACAAACTCATCAAACAATCGCGTCACTTCACCCACGGGATTGACCGCTTGCGAAGCCTTCTGACTTCGTGCTGGCCGGAACGGACTCCAAGCCAAGGTCGTCTCGAGGTCGCCCTCGTTGATTTTGCCGGGCAAGAACAAGGCAATCGTCCCCGGATCGTTCTTCGAAGTTCGAACCAAGATCGAAGACACCTCTCGTTGCTCAATCGGCAACGGAATTCGCGTTGCAGAAGTCGCAATCGGCGGCAGCTCTGGCAAATCCTCATCAACTAATTCATCTACCCTCGCGTCGCCAGCATCTCCTTCGGCCATCAAATGCTTCACCGAGTCCATCGCCTCTTCAAATGTTTCGTTTTCGGCAAAGGGGTCTCGGAAAGTCGCTTCAGAATCCTCGAGGCCGGCTTGTGCATCGGCCGGCACGCCTTTGTCACTGCCCGCATCATCCGAGGAAACCGTTTTAAGCACGTTGTCATCCGCGATCGGTTTGGCATGATCTTCCATCAAGAAGAACCCTTCCAAATTCAAAAACACCGCCCGGTCGTTCGGCGTCCCACTGCCGTCCAAGATTCCGACGATCGTATATTCTTGCTCGTGAATATGAGCCGACTCGGCCGTCGGGTCGCCATGAGTCGCTTGAATTCGATCGCCCAACTGCAAGCCAGTACGCCGAGCCACCGTGCGGCCGATGACGCACTCGAAGAAACCATGCTCCGGACTGCGCTCAACAAACGCTCGGCCTTCGGAAAACGAAAGCGTCTCTTCGGTTTCTACATCCAACACGATGTCGGTGAAAAATTCAGGCGTCGTACCAACACAACGAAACGCCAGACTCTGATCATTGGGATCAACATAATAGTCGCCCAAACTCAGCGGCACCGCGACGTGCGTCCAGCGCCGATAAATCCCGGACCGATCAATCCCCATCGCTTTGTCTTGCTGCATTTCGAAAGCATCATCGGCAACGGCCTGCGCGAACAAACTCGCGAACGATCCTCCAGCCAGCGTCACGCCTGGGGCAACCGCCGCCAAGTCAGCCGAGCTTTCTCTGGCTTGATAAGCGATTGAATTCTTCAGCTCGCGGCCGCGTGTTTCCTTGTCCCGAAAGGCGAGGTAATATTCATAAGGAATATTTTCAACGGGCCGGCTCAAATAGTAAACCGAATTCAACGTCAACTGCGTTCCACCACCGCGAGCACCGACGATGATGTTGTAGCCAAAGCTGCTGTTGCTGCGAAACGAGTCCTGCACCAACCCATAAATCGACAGCACCGCGACCACCATCATCACGCCCAACGCCATCGAAATAATCGTCAACGCCGATCCAGCGCCACGGTATTGAATACTCCGCCATGCGATTTTAAATACATTCATTCCGACACCGCCGCTTTGGCTTGATTGATGACCAAGTTTAACTCGTCCAGTTTAACGACGCGATCAAAACGACTGGCGACTTCCATCGAGTGAGTCACCATCAGCAAGGCCACGTTTTCTTCGCGACAGCTATCGATAATCAGGTCGATGATTTGCTTTTGATTGCCTGGGTCCACGTTCGCAGTGGGCTCGTCCGCCAGCAGCAGGGCAGGGCGGTTGGCTAAAGCCCGAGCAATCGCGACACGTTGTTGCTCGCCGACCGAAAGCTGATGCGGTTTGTTGTTCAAACGATGGCCAAGCCCGATCTTCTCAAGCAAACCTTTTGCGCGTGCCGTCGAGACCTTTCCTTTGGCGAAGCTCATTCCCAGCAACACGTTTTCATACGCCGAAAAACCCGGCAGCAAGTTGAAGGTCTGAAACACGTAGCCCAATTTGTTCGCGCGAATGCGATCCCGAGCCGCTTCAGAAAACCTAGTCAACTCGATGCCGTCGACAAACACTTTACCCGAATCCGGTTTAGTGATGCCAGCGATCGTGTGCAACATCGTGGTTTTGCCACAGCCACTCGGGCCGATCAAAACAACCTGTTCGCCCGCATCGATATTGAACTCGTCGATGTCCAAAATGGGCACCCGCGAGCCATCAGGCTGAGCGTAAGTCTTTTTAACGTGTTCAAGTTTTAGCATAGCGTTCCAAACTTACTTGCGACGTTCCCGCATTTCGCGGCTGAGCCGACGTTTATTGTCAGCGTCTTTAAGCGTCTGACGTTTGTCGTGTGTTTTTTTACCGCGGCCAACGCCAACGACGACTTTGACGATTCCCCGCGAATTGAAATACATCCGCAATGGGATCAACGTCAGGCCTTTTTCCAACGCCTTGATGGTGAACTTTTCGAGCTCGCGTTTTTTGACCAACAGCTTCCGCGAGCGTTTCGGCTGATGATTCCAAAAACTTGCTTGACGGTATTCGGCGATGTCTGCACCAATCAACCACAGCTCTTTTTTTTCCACGCGGACGTAGGCTTCGTTCAGCGAGATGTTGCCGTCGCGAATGCTTTTGACTTCGCTGCCGACCAGCATCACCCCGCACTCGAGCTGCTCAATGATCTCAAACCGATGCCGCGCACGACGATTTTCGGCGATCGTCTGACTTTGATCGCCAGGCGCCTTGGTGTTTTTCTTTTTTTTCTTCTTTTGAGCCATAAGTGAAAATCGGTTTGCCGCGAAGCAGCCATCAAAAATCGAATTGACCCAAGCCAAGACCAAGGAGCCTAAAATCGTCCAGCCCGACAATTTAACCAAAAACCGCCAGCGTGACAGGTGAACCAATCGTTCCAGCAAAAGAAAAGTTCCTGCTAGAAGAAATAGGCTCAATTGCGTAAACTTAGCGGACCTGCTGATAAGCGTTTAGTATTCGATTGCTGAAAAAGGCCCATTCGCTTATTGATACGGCATCCATCTCAACGTGTTCGCTTCAAAACCCAAATGTCCGACCTCCCCACCAATAACCAACTTCCTGTCATTAGTTCTTCCGGTCCCAGCGGCGGCGGATCGTGCGGATCCATGGGCGGCGGTAGCGCCCCTGCGAACGCTTCGCGATTGCCAAAGTGGCTCAAACGACAGATCCCCAAAGGCAACGCGGTCGGAGCGACGGCAAAACTGCTGGACGAACTGAAGCTCGAAACCGTATGCGACAACGCCAAGTGCCCCAACCGCATGGAATGTTACTCGCAACAAACCGCAACGTTCATGATTCTGGGCAATGTTTGCACGCGTCCCTGCGGATTTTGTGCCGTTGGCCGTGGACGCCCAGAAGCCCTGGAGGACGACGAACCCGCTCGCGTCGCCGAAGCGGCTCATCGCCTCGGCCTCAAGCACGTCGTAATCACATCGGTTACCCGCGACGACTTGGAGGACGGCGGGGCCGAGCACTTCTACCAGTGCGTGACGGCTGTTCGGGAAAAAACCGGCGCGTCGATTGAAGTTTTGACGCCCGACTTCATCAAAAACAAAGCCGGACTCGACCGCGTCGTTGAATCGGCACCGGAGGTCTTCAACCACAACGCCGAAACCGTGCCTCGGTTATATAGACGCGTTCGCGGGCCGAAATCCGATTACGCTTGGACGCTGGGACTGCTAAAACGAGTCAAAGAACTCAACCCAGCCGTAAAAACCAAATCCGGCCTGATGCTGGGGCTCGGTGAAACCCACGAAGAACTATTCGACGTCTTGGCTGATCTGCTCGACGCTGGCTGTGATTTTTTGACGCTAGGCCAGTACCTTCAACCCGCACTCGATCGCTATTTGCCAGTCGTGCGATACGTCCCTCCCGAAGAATTTGCGATGCTGGGCGAAAAAGCCAAAAGCATGGGCTTCAAGAAAGTTGCCAGTGGCCCCTTCGTTCGCAGTAGCTACCATGCTCGCGACATGGCGGAAAGCTTCTAGTTGCCGTGATCGAAATTACCATTAACGAGCAACCTCGTAACGTGGTCGAGGGGATCTCTTTGACTCAATTACTGGCCGAGCTCAAAATCGTTTCGCCCGCAATCGCGGTGGAAGTCAATCAGCAATTGCGACCTCGTGATCAATTCAACAGCACAACGCTAGAGGCCGGAGACGTTGTTGAGATCGTAACCCTTGTTGGTGGCGGTTAGAAAGCATTATGAGCGAATCCAAACACACGACCTGCACTGAAAACGGCTCCGAACCAGCCGACATCTTCAAGATCGGCAAACACGAATTCCAAAGTCGCTTGATCATGGGCACGGGGCGATACGATTCGTTCGAACAAATGCAAGCAACGCACCTAGCTGGCGGCACACAATGCGTCACCCTGGCCGTTCGTCGGGAGCGACTTAACGACAGCTCCGGCCGAAACATCCTAGACTTCATCGACCCGAGTTACGTCTTACTGCCGAACACCGCCGGAACTTACGACGCAAAAACAGCCGTGCGATGCGCTCGGATGGGCCGCGAAATCCTCCGAAACCTAGACAACCCTGGCGCCGACTGGGTCAAACTAGAGGTTCTTGGCGACAGCCGGTCCCTGCTGCCGGATCCCTTCGAATTACTAGCAGCCACCGAAACCCTCGTTGCCGACGGCTTCGACGTACTTTGCTATACCAACGACGACCCGATTACCGCTCGGCGACTTAAAGACGCCGGAGCCACCGCGGTGATGCCCGCCGCCAGCCCCATCGGCTCAGGGCTCGGATTGGCCAACCCAAACAACCTCCGACTGATCCTAGACGACCTCAAACGACAAGACCCAGACTATCCGATCATCGTGGATGCAGGGATTGGAACGGCCAGCGACGCCACAATCGCCATGGAAATGGGCTTCGACGCGGTTTTGCTCAATTCAGCCGTCGCGCTGGCAAAAGACCCCGTCGGCATGGCGCAAGCGATGCATTTGGCCGTTAAAAGCGGGCGAATCGCCGGAAAAAGCGGCCGAATCCCCAAAACTCGCTATGGCTCAGCCAGCAGCCCGGATGTAGGAGTCATTTCGAAAAAGAAAGCGGAATAGGTTCGGCAAGTGAAAAGCAACGATTCTGCGTATCTTTTCTAAATTTGCTGGCCTCACCTGCTAGCACACACTACAATAACGCTAACTCCAGTCCGTTTTCGGAGTTTATGAGATTTCCTGATCTGGTAATTAGTACCGGTTATCCCCGTTAATTGGTTGACAGAGCAGGGCAAAACAACTAAAAATTCAATGTGCGTATCTAAGTATTGATATTTGGGAAGCATCTTTTGTTATCAAGTTTAGCATTTTTAAGTGGTGATTTTATGAAGACAAATTGGAACCTTTTGAAGGCCGGAACGCTTTTGTTCGCGTTGCCTTTAATGGCAACTGCAGCAGTTTCTGCAAGCCAGTGGGTGAATGACACAGCACCAATCGACCTTAACATCGAAGTGGCAGAAGTCGAAAGCAGCATCGGAGTCACACGCATCCACGCTGTCGCTCTCAATTCAAGCGGTGCGATCGAAGGTCGCGTAGCTTCAATGAACGCGGACGGAACTCAAGGCCTTTCAGAACTTAACGTATACTTTATGAGCGGCGGAAAAGTCGTTCAAGAAACAACAACATCTTCAGACGGTTCATTCCGTGTTGAAGGTTTGACCGAAGGCAATTACTCATTCATCGCTTCAGGCGAAAACGGCTTTGCTGCTTACGGCGTCAAAGTTGTTGGTGAAACTGCTGGTGTCGACAACGTCATGGAAGCTTCTGCTGTTGCTCCCGGAGTTGCCGCGGTCAAGCAAATCCTAGACAGCAACACCGTTGAAGTTGCAGAAGCGACTTCAAGCCAAGACGTCCAAACAGTTGTCGGTGCAAACCGAGTCAACTTGGTCGACGGCAAGCTTTTCGGTACTGTTCGCTCACTAGACAACATCACTGTCGATGGAACTTTGGTTCACATCTTGAGTGGCGATAAGCAGATCGCAAAAGTAGAAACTGACGAAAACGGCAGCTTCTCAATCGCAGACATGAAACCTGGCGTTTACAACTTCGTTTCAACTGGCCCAAGCGGTTACGCTGCTGTCAGCTTCGAAGCTGTTAACGACACTGTAAGTGAAATCCCAGTCGCGTTCTCACCAGCGGCTGCCATCCAAGAGTTCGGCTTCGCTGAGTCATTGGATGTATGCTCAACTTGTGGAACAGACGCTTACACCAGCAACGACATCGTTTACGATTCAGCTCCTGCATACCAAGAATCATTTGCTCCAGTCGAGTACGCAAGCGAGTCAATCGGTTGCGGTGGTGCTTGCGGAGCTTCCTGCGGATCATGCGGAAACTTCAGCAGCTTCAGCGGCGGCGGCACAGCCTGCGGCAGTTGCGGTGGCGGCGGCGGTGGATTGCTCCGTGGACGTCTGTTCGGCGGCGGAGCAGGACTTGGTCGACTAGGCCGCTTGGCTTTGATCGGCGGAACCATCGGTGGTATCATTGCCATCGCAGTTGACGACGATGACCCTGCCTCAAACTCAGGCACATAGAATTAAGACACAAATTTGCTAAATTTGAACGCTAGGTGTTTCATCACCTAGCGTTTTTTTATGCGCCGACTTTGCCTCGCGATTTAAGCAGTCGCAGCCTTCAGGACCTGCCCGCTACGACTTCTTCATTTGCACCGAAATGTAGACTACTCCCAAGATCACCAACGCAGTGCCCCACAATTGAGCGATGGTCAATGATTCGTCAAGAACAAGGCTCGCTAACGCAATCGTCGAGATCGGTCCGATGCCACCAAAGATAGCCGCATTGCTCGCGCCGATTCGCCTGATTCCAATCGAGACCAAAAACGATGGCACTACCGTAGAAAAAATCGCCATCGCCAACGCATAGCCATAGACGGGCAACGGATGGTTCCACAAACCTGTTTCAGGACTGGACAACAAGTAATGCACAACCACACACACCGCCGAAACGATCATCGCACAAGACGTGAACGTCCACACACCCAGTCGAGGAATCAACTGCCCGCTGCCGACAAGGTAGGCCGCATAAGCCAGAGCTGACAAAAAAATGAACCCAGCCCCCAGCCACAAGTTTTGATGCTGCACGCTTGTTTTGCCCCAACGCAACGCAACAAAGATTCCCGCATAGCAAAATAGAATTGCAATGATCTGATGCAAAGAAATTCTTTGCTTCAACCAAATCGCGGATATCAACAGCACCAACGTAGGGTACGCATACAGAATCACTCGCTCCAAACTCGCGTCGATATAAGCTAAACCGACAAAATCAAAATAGCTGGCGAGGTAGTACCCCAGAACGCCCAAAAAAATAACGCCTGGCAGTTCACGCAGCAACTGAACAGCCTTCCGCTGCTGCTTTGCTCGCTCACTGCACAAACAAAATATCAAAATGGCAATGTAAGCCGGCACTGCAAAAATCATCCGCAACGCCAACAACGAAACAGGAGCGATCCCGTAAGGCAGTGACAACTTAACCATGATCGCTTTACACGAAAACATAATCGCCCCCAGCACCAATACCGCTCCGGCAACGGTCACCGAAATCGCAGCCTCTGGCTCCGCCTGAGCGACTAAGTTCTTCTGTTTGGCTGACATATCCTGCTGATCGTTCTATCTCAAAACCGACTACCCGAAGCGCCACGCTGCCCAGCTAACAAACGCCCTGCCAACAGTAACTTGGCCTTGTTCGCTGAAGCGTCTGCTTCAACCTGATTTCCCCCTGCTTCTTATCGGGCAAGGCCCAAGCATGGCTAAGCCAGAATCGCATCAAGCGAAAGATTGCGGATTTTAATCCGTTTTATCATCAAGAACCGTAAGACCGACACTCGCTCATTACTTTTGGTCAACATTCTTTGATGCCCAAACACCTCATCCCACAAAAACGTGTGCTACGTTTTTAGGCCTTGAACTATGCACGTAAGGCAAAATGGATGATGTGCGCCTCTTTTGGCACGTATGGAAACAACCAGATTGATTTGCAATGATCAACTCACGCCACAACTCGACACGCCTCTCCCGCTGCCCAGCCAGTAACCACTTGGGCAGATGGCTCGCACTAATTCTGTCGATCAGTTTATTTGCCATCAGCAGTGGATGCTCTAGCTTACGGATCCCGCGAATCGACCCCACCGGCAGGTCCATTTTCTTACCTGCCTCTGACACGACCAGCTTGATCGGCGCGCAATCTGGCTCCGTCGGACTCCCGCAAGTTAACCAACCACAGCCGTCGCTACCGCTCGCCAACCCGATCCCTACCGCGCAGCAAACACCCGCTCCCACTCTGCAAGCGCCTGTAATCCCAAATCAAAACCTCGCTCAGCGAACCAGCGGACCTGCGTTTCAACAGCCTGCCGTTCCTCCACCCTGCGATGGCAGCGACACTCGTCGTACAACTCGTAAAAAACTATCCCCCGATCCCAACCGCAAACTGACACCGGGACAAGCAGGGCAAATGTTAATGACCCCTTCGCGGATCATCGCGCCGGTTGGCAGTGAGGTCGTGGTCATCGCAGGCATCGCCGGCAGCGATGGATTTTTTGCCGTGAACCAACCGCTTGAATGGATGCTGTCCAACGATAGCGTCGGGCAATTCGTCGAAATTGGCGGCACGCACCACCCAACTTTTAACAAATTGGTTCCACCTTCGTCTCGAAAATTCGATGGCCAATACGCTTGGGGGCGAACAGGCTTGAAAAATCGAATCCTCAGTCGTGGCACACCGACCCCAACTGACGACATTGAACTACGTAAGGGCCAAACGTTCGTCAGCGTTTCGTCGGTGTCACCAGGAACAAGTTACGTTACCGGCGTCGCCCCAAAAGCCGAAGGCTGGGATCGTCGCAAAGCGTCAACGATCATCCACTGGGTCGACGGTACTTGGTCGATCCCGACTCCTGTTCAGGCAACCGCAGGAACCGTCACGGCGCTAACGACGTTGATCAGCGACACTGAAGGCCGAGGCCTGAAGGACTGGCCGGTTCGCTATTCGATCGTTGGCGGTGCTGCCGCCGAATTTGCCCCGGCAGGTTCACAAACCGCAGAGTCAAAATCCAACACCGATGGACAAGCCACCGTCCAGATCCGCCAACCCGCTGGCCAATTTGAACCTGGCACGACTCAAGTGCGTGTCGATGTCATTCGACCTTCCGTTTTTGGCCAACCAGAACTCGTTGTCGAAAGCGGCGTCACCTCCGTTGATTGGAGTGCACCAGCACTTACCATTCGTGCGATTGGCCCGCGGACAACCGAGCAAGGTTCTCCGTTCACCTACCGTGTGGAAGTCAGCAACCCAGGCGACCAAGTCGCCCGCAACGTTATCGTCCGCACCAAGGACCTTGACGATTCCATTGAATACATTTCCAGCACTCCCAAACCAACCGAATACGGTCGGCAGTACGAATGGAACATTGGCGACGTCGCTGCGGGTGCCCCAGCGAAATTTGTAGACATGCAACTGAAAACCGACAAACTCGGCAACGTCGGCCTGTGCTTTGAAGTCCTCAGCCAAGAAGACCGCTTGCAAACCGAAGCCTGTGCGGAAACCGAAATCGTGCAACCTTGCATCAACCTAGTTATCGAAGGCCCCAGCAATGTACAAGTCGGCGATCAAGCAAACTTCTTGTTGCGAGTAGAAAACCGTTGCGATCAACCACTTGAAAACGTCGAGATGACGATCGCGTACGACCCCGGACTCGTTCGCCCCGGAAAATCGAACCCAGCGAAAATCCGCTTGGTCGACAACGGCTTAATGCAAGTCAACCAATCCGAAACCTTCCCGTTCACCGCGATCGCTCAAGGTGCTGGCCAACAGTGCCTAAACGTAACCGTCACAGCAGATGGCGTTCGCCCCGAACGTCAGACCGCTTGTTTGAACGTCACCGATGCCAGCGGCGGCACCTCGATCTCTAACGTCCCTGAATTCTCAGGCAGCGCATCAAATTCGTTAGGCTTGGATGTTTCCGCAGCCAAACAAATCACGGTAGACGGCCCAAATGGCCAACCTGAAACCGTTTCGCGAATCAACGTCGACGTTACCAACCGCACCAACCAACCCATGGAGAACATAACCTTGTTCGCCGCGGGGACCGACTCGTTAACGCCAGTTGCAATGACCCAAGAATTCCTCGCCAACAAACGCGAAAGCAACGACGGCCGAGAACTAATCATCGGGTTACCAAGAATTGATCCGGGCCAAACGGTTGCCCTGGCTTTCGATTATGCTGCGACCCAAGACGACCCGAATGCAAACGTGCTGTTCTCGATCGCGTCACCTCAAGGTGGCACTGCCTCTCAAAAGGTCGCCGTACCAACTACGCCGCTGACTCCTGATAACAATTCTGGCCCTCGCACCGACTCACCCAACTTCGGATCGTCCTCGGGGATCGCAATTCCCAGCGACCCCGCAGTCGGCGGCCCAAACGTTTCGAATCGTGAGCCTGTCGACATCAAAGCCCGGTTTAATCAGCGAACCGTACAAGCTGGTGGCAAGGTCAACTATCAGTTTTCAATCACCAACAACACCAACCAACCATTAACGCTAGTGGATGTCGATTTTACGGTTCCCAATTCTTTGGCCATCACCAAACTCCAAGCCTCGGACGGTTCACTCCTGACTTCGCCAACCGTGGTGCAGCGAATCTTCCGCATGGATCCGGGACAAACGATCAACTTCTCGGCAGAAACCACTGCCAGTTCGATTCCCGGTCCCGCCACGATGGAAGTCCGGGTACGTGCCAACGAACTGCCTTTAGGCTTGACGGCATCTGACCAAGTGATCGTCAATTAACGCAAACAGTTGTCGCCAGATTGCAAGCCAGAACCGATGCGATCCGCGCTGATGAGCCCATTTTGATGAACCGGCTCCCGCCCCTCGTTATTCGCCGTACAGCCAGCCGCCCTAAACAAGCAGGCATTTTCTGCTTGAGACAGTCATTCGTCCCACCAAAGCAACGAATCGAACCTAAATTAAGCTTATGGCGACGAGTTTGCCGAAGCACTCAACTTGAATCAGCCTTTTGACCGATTTGTGTGGAGTCCGGCCACCAATTCGAGCCATTTTGATGCCGAAAAGTGAATACAAAATCTCGGGAAATACAGCTAGAATAACCTCCCAACTCTTCCTATTCCCTCGAACCTACCTTCAAAACCGCATTTCGTGAATTCCTCGCCCACAAAAATGTCAGTCTATCCCGCCATCGGTTATCCGGTGGCCAATGGTGGATCGTGGCGTGTCACGGTTTCGGGATTTGCTTGGCATCCACCGGGTGAACTCAATCGTCGACAGCGGATGATGATTGGAATGCTGCGAAACGTCATGGGAGTGCCCCCCGAGCAGTTACAAACACCGACGTTTGAAAGTCGTATCAACCAATTCATGGCGACGGCTTGCCCCAAGCTTGCATTGGCCATCAAAATCGACGACCAACTGTTTCCGATTCGCAAACGGACTCGTCGCAACGGCAGCTTTTCGGATGTCATTTCTATTCCACGCGACCTGTTACCAAGTCAAGGCGTCGAACAAGGCAAGATCGACGTTGCCGACCTTTCATTGGTATCCGAAACCGGCGACCTAACGTATGCAACCGGCAAGATTTTGCTTTACCCTCGTCGCGGGTTGAGTATCATTTCCGACATTGACGATACGATCAAAGACTCACAGGTCGGCGACCGCAAAGAATTATTAGCCAACACGTTCTTGCGAAAATTCCGAGCGATCGAAGGGATGGCGGATCTATATCGCGATTGGGCAGGACAAGGGGCCGCATTCCATTACGTTTCCTCAAGCCCATGGCAGTTGCTAGAAGCGTTGAAAACTTTCAGCGACGAAGACGGCTTCCCCAACGGATCAATGCACCTGCGAAACTTTCGTTTGCGCGACCAACTGTTGCGAAAACTAATTCTCCGCCGCACCGGCAAAGTCGTCGCGATTCGCAACCTGCTGCAAGCCTTACCCGAACGCGAATTCGTCCTGATTGGCGATTCGGGAGAGAAGGATCCAAAGATTTATCGCAAGATTTGCAAGCAGTATCCAGGCAGAGTCAAAGCGGTTTTCATTCGCAACTTGGACCATCGACGTTTTGAAGCGGAAAACTTGGCCAAACTGGCTCGTTCGATTCCGTCGGGCATTTGCAGTAGCTACCAAGACTCAAGCGGACTCCGCGAATCTGCCGCACCGCTGTTCAGGTAAAGCGGCCTGCGTTTTCGTCAAACGTTGGAATCGGATTCCTGAACCTACCAACAATGATATTCGCTAAAACCAAGTAATTGTGCCAATTCTGTCGGCTAAGAAATACTTTTGTTACAGGCACAAACTTATTGGCAGCTAAACTTTAACGCGCGGACTCGCCGAGTCATTCTTTGCTAGACACCCTAAGAAAATTCACCATGCGTCTTCCTTTAATTCTAACAATTGCCGCTTTGTTTTCAGCGGTCTGCTTCACGAATACTGCCGGTGCCCAGACAACCGCTCACCCGGACAAGTTCAAACAAGCCGACAAGTTTCGTCAACTGGAAGAAATCCTCCCGACGCCCAACGCTGCCCGGGCTGCATCAGGGGCTCCCGGAAAAGGCTATTGGCAACAGCAAGTCGATTATGAAATCGACATCCGCTTGAACGACAAAACCCAAGAATTGTTCGGCAAGGAAAAAATCACCTACGCCAACAACAGCAACGACAAACTCAAATACCTCTGGTTGCAACTCGACGGCAACCTCCACGCCCCCGACGCCGAGTCAAAGACCGCGACGTCAGACCTGGCCCTTGAGTCGATGAGCTTCGACAAAGTCAAAGCGATGCTTGCCAAACGCGTTTTTGATGGCAGTTTCAAAATCACCAAAGTCGCCGCTTCAAAAACCGGCAAATCACTCAAGCACACAATCGTAAAAACGATGATGCGAGTTGATTTGCCAACGCCGCTGGAACCAGGACAGACTTTCAAATTCGACGTCGACTGGAACTACAAGATCAACGACAACAAAGTGTTTGGCGGTCGCAGCGGATTCGAGCATTTCGAATCTGACGGAAACTACCTGTACGAGATGGCTCAATGGTTCCCGCGTCTCTGTGCCTACACCGACACCACCGGCTGGCAGCACAAACAATTCCTAGGCCGCGGAGAGTTCACGCTTGAGATGGGCGACTACGTCGTGCAAATCACCGTACCTGACGACCACATTGTTTCCTCCAGTGGCGTCCTGCTGAACCCCAATCAAGTGCTCACAAAAAAACAAATCGAGCGATTGGAAGAAGCCAAAACAGCCAAGGAGCCAGTCTTCATCGTCACGCCTGAAGAAGCAAAGAAAAACGAAAAAAGCAAATCCGAAGGCACTAAGACTTGGATTTTCAAAGCCGACCAAGTTCGAGATTTCGCGTGGGCTTCATCTCGCAAGTTCATCTGGGACGCACTTCAACACAACATGGGCGAGTTCCCAGTGATGGCCATGTCGTTCTACCCCAACGAAGCCGAACCGCTATGGAGCCAATACTCAACCCACTCGATCGTTCACACACTCGAGACCTACTCGCGGTACACGTTCGACTATCCTTACCCTGTCGCCATTAGCGTTAACGGTCCGGTCTACGGGATGGAATACCCGATGATTTGCTTCAACGGGCCGCGGCCCGAAGAAGACGGCACCTACAGCGCTGCGACCAAGTACGCCTTGATCAGCGTCATCATCCACGAAGTCGGCCACAATTACTTCCCAATGATAGTCAACTCCGACGAACGCCAGTGGACTTGGATGGACGAAGGACTCAACACGTTCTTGCAATATCTCTCAGAACAAGAATGGGAAGAAAACTACCCGTCGCGTCGCGGTGAACCTCGGGACATTGTTGGCTACATGCGTAGCAAAAACCAAGTGCCGATCATGACCAACAGCGAGTCGATCTTGCAGTTTGGCCCTAACGCCTACTCTAAACCAGCCACCGCACTGAACATCCTGCGCGAAACGATTCTTGGCCGCGAGCTATTTGATTTCGCGTTCAAAGAGTATGCCGTTCGTTGGAAATTCAAACGCCCCATGCCGGCCGACTTTTTCCGAACCATGGAAGACGCTTCAGGCGTGGACCTTGATTGGTTCTGGCGAGGCTGGTTCTACTCGAACGACCACGTCGACTTAGCCGTTACCAACATCCAACAGATGAACGTCCGCGACCGTGATCCGAAAGCCGAAGAAGAAGCACGGCAAGCCGAGATCGACGCGAAACCTGAATCCGTTAGCGCCCAGCGAAACAAAGACCTAACACTTCGCACCGATCGCTTTCCTTCGCTGAAGGATTTTTACAACTCGTACGAATCCGGCCAGATGGAGCCCGGCGAGCGTGAGTACTTCAAACGATATCTAAAATCGCTGTCCCAAAAAGAACGCGAGATTTTGAATACAAAGCAAAACTTCTACTTGATCGATTTTGCAAACGTCGGTGGACTGGTAATGCCGCTGATCGTTCGGGCAAACTTTGAAGACGGCACCGACAAGGTTTACCGGTTCCCAGCCGAGATTTGGCGACGGAACAATAAAGCTGTCTCTAAGATGATCATTACCGAAAAGACCATCAAGTCGATCACGTTAGACCCGTTTTTAGAAACCGCAGACGTTGACCTTTCTAACAACAACTACCCGCCGCAGATTGCTCGTTCTCGCTTCGATGTTTTCCGAGCTCGCAACTTCAGTCGTCCGAACCTAATGCAAGAAGACATCGAACAAAAGCAAAGGCAGGAAGCCCAAAAGCAACGCCGCGAGAAAGCTGAAAAAGCGGCAGCTGAAATGAAGCAGGCAAAAGCCAAAGCAGATGCAAAAGCCAAAAGAAAAGCCAAGGCAAAGGCAAAGTCCGAAGCAAAAGCCAAAGCAAAAGCTGACCGTCTTGAAAACGAGTCTGGGCCGTCCACAGACGTGCCCGAGAGTTCGTCCAAAACGAAGCCTGAAAAGAAAAAGAAGCAGCCGAAGAAAAAGAAGCAGCCAAAAGATAAAAACAACGCTTCCTCCGAAGACACGTCGGATGCCGATCAACTGGTTGATGAGATCAGCGTTCTGGACACCTAAATCTTGAGGCGTTGAACCTTCCACTTACTGCCCTCCAGCTATGCACCGATATGAAAAACTGCATCCACCCCCTACTGACTCTCGTCGCGATCTTAATTGGCTTTACCGCCAACGTGGCGACGGCTGCCGAGCCGCCGCATCCGTATCATGTGTCTTTGGCGGAGGTCAACTGGAATGCGAAGTCGCAGAATTTTGAAGTAGCACTTTGCCTGTGGCCTGCGGATCTCGAGAAGGCTTTGACTCGACAAACCGGACGCCCGATCGATCTTGAAAAAGAAGCCAACATCGATCGCCTCATGGAGGCCTACATCGCCAAGCGTTTCACGATCCACTCGACCGACAATCAAGCTGCCCCCCACAAAACAGCAGATTCCAAACAGGCTGAATCGACGCCATGGCAACCCGCCGCGTCAGCAAAGCCCCAAGCATCCGCGAGCCACACGCCAACTTCACTCCAGAACCCTCTGGTCGCCCCTCCAACGCCAATTACCTCAACGGCAACCAACACGCCAACCCCACCAAAAATGAAGTGGCACGGTCACGAAGCAGATGCAAAGCAAGTTTGGTTGTACTTTGAAATCACCGGTAACCCCAAGGCTAATTGGACTGCCGAAAACCGCGTATTCTTTGAACTCAACGACGATCAACTCAACCACGTTCAGTGGAACGGCACCGGCAAAACAGAAACTTTGGTTTGCAATGCGGACAGCGCTCGAATTGTTTTGCCAAAAAAATAGGCCGCATAGCCCAATATGCTTTCTTCTGCTTAAGAAACGTTTATGTTTCGGTTCCGTTCGGGCTTTCCAACGATCAGCTTTTGCGAGTAAAATTTCGCGAGTGGGATGAGATATCGGCGGCAATTTTCGCTCTGCCGAACACTCCCAAGCTAAATTGCTTTCCCAACAACACTCGAAATTTTAAATCGCGTTATTGCTTCGCCGAAGGTGGTCTGCCGCGAAACAACGTCGCCAAAAGGCCTCGCCGTTTTCCGTCGAGGTTCCGTTGGTGAGACTCGCTTTTGGACCGCCTTTCACCTAACAGGGTTATCCGTGAAATACGCTGCCGTGGGGCCGATTGCCCTTCACTTTCCCGAACACATCGAAACCAACGCTCAGCTACAAGCGAATAACCCTCGCTGGGACATGGAGCTGATCGCATCGAAGACAGGAATCAACCAACGCCATATCGCAGCACCTGACGAATGTTCGTCCGACCTAGGCGTCGCCGCCGCGGAGAAGCTTTTCGAAGAATTCGAAATCGATCGGTCCAGCATCGACTTTTTACTGTTCTGCACCCAGACGCCAGACTATCCGTTACCGACGACCGCCTGCCTCATCCAAGACCGCTTAGGGCTACCAACTCATTGCGGGGCTTTAGATTTCAACCTTGGTTGCAGCGGCTACGTGTATGGACTGTCCATTTGTGACGGACTGATCCGATCCGGTGCGGCCAAACGAATCCTGTTCATCACCGCCGAAACCTACACCAAATTAATCGACGAAAAAGACCGCAGCTTGCGTACGATCTTCGGTGACGGTGCCGCCGCGACGCTGATCGAATCTCACGACCAACCTTCGCTCGCCGGTTTCAAGTTTGGCACCAACGGCCAAGGAGCCAACACGCTATTAGCCACACAAACCGGTTTTCGCAAAGACCCACAAATTGCCCCTCGCCATCGCCGTCGCTGGAAGAGCGACTTGTACATGGACGGCCCCGCATTGATTAACTTTACCGTTGGCGCCATTCCAGGATTGATCGACGATGTCTTGGCCGCTGCGGAAACTTCAAAAGACGACGTTGGGTTTTACTTGTTGCACCAAGCGACTTTTAAAATGCTGAACCAACTGCAACAAACACTCGAAGTCGCCGAAGAAAAAGTCCCGATCTTGCTGCAAGACTTTGGCAACACGGTCTCCTCGACGCTACCGATTTTGATCAAGCAAATGCGAGATCGCGGCGACATGACGCCCGAGATGAAAAACCTGCTGGTCGGTTTCGGCGTTGGCTGGAGTTGGGCCGGATGCGTTTGGCAAGACATCGCGGCCCCAAAGTAAACCACCAATAGCTGCCTACGAACTACAGCTTCATCTTCAAGTGCCTCGCCAAGAACGCCCATTCATCGGCGACCTCTTCGATAATCTTCGCCGTTGGTTTCCCTGAACCATGCCCGGCCTTAGTTTCGATCCGGATCAGAACCGGGTTAACGCCTTTGTGAGCCGCTTGCAATTGAGCAGCAAACTTGAAGCTGTGCCACGGCACGACGCGATCGTCATGGTCGGCGGTACTCACCAACGTCGGCGGATACTCGGTACCTGATTTAAGATTGTGATACGGCGAATAAGCATATAACGCCTTGAATTCCGCGGCGTCTTTGTCCGCATTCCCGTAATCGTCCACCCAAAACCGGCCTGCCGTGAAACGATGGAATCGCAGCATGTCCATTACGCCCACCGCGGGCAAACAAGCCCCATACAGATCGGGACGCTGAGCCATACAAGCCCCAACTAACAACCCGCCGTTGCTACGTCCTTGAATTCCCAAGTGCTGCTTCGACGTGTACTTCTTTTCGATCAGATACTCCGCCGCCGAAATAAAATCGTCAAACACATTTTGCTTGCTCGTTTTCGTCCCAGCCTTGTGCCAAGCTTTGCCATACTCGCCACCACCACGCAAATTCGCCATCGCATAAATGCCGCCCATCTCCATCCATTGCAATTTGGAAATGGAAAAACTTGGCGTCAAAGAAATATTAAAACCTCCGTACCCATACAACAACGTTGGGTTCGTGCCGTCGAGCTTTAGGCCTTTTTTGTGGGAGATAAACATCGGCACCCGCGTGCCATCTTTACTGGTGTAAAAAACTTGATGAACTTCAAAGTCGTTTGGATCAAAGTCAACTTTGGCTGATCGTACCAGTTCGGTTTCGCCAGTCGCCAAGTCGTAGCGGTAACTGCTGGGCGGCCGATTGAAACTCGAAAACGAGAAAAACGTTTCCGTTTGACCTCGTTTGCCACCAAAACCTCCCGCCGTGCCAATCCCCGGCAACTCAACTTCTCGCACAAGCTTACCAGCCAGGTCAAAAACGCTAACCTGCGACTTGGCATCATTTAGATAGCTCACCACCAACGAATCGCCGACGATACTGGCGGATTCAATCGAGTCGTCCGATTCAGGCACGATCACTTGTGGCGTTCGGTCTGCCGCCGCAAGATCGATCGTGAGGATACATTTCTTCGGGGCATTCCAATCTGACTTGAAGTACAGCTTACTCCCTTCGTTGCCGAGGAAGCTGTATTCGTTTTTGAATGCATCGATCAAGACGTTCATTTTGCTGGACGCTTTATCGTGCAAATCCTGATACAAAACTCGATAGCGATCGTCGGTGCCCACCCAGTTGGTCAAAATCAAATATTGTCCGTCTTCAGTAACGGAAGCACCAAAACCATACTCAGGATTTTCTTTGTCTTGGTGAATCAGCTTGTCTTGCGACTGCGGTTGTCCCAGCGGGTGGAAGTAAACTTTTTGTCCCAAGTTCAAGCCCTGCATTTCTTGATTTTCTTTGGGTTGATCGTAGCGACTGTAAAAGAACCCGCTGCCATCCTTCAACCAAGATACGCCACTAAACTTCATCCATTGAATCTTGTCTTCCAGCACTTTGCCGGTTTCAACTTCCATCACTCGGTAAGTCCGCCAGTCGGACCCGCTCTCTTGGATGCCATAAGCCAATCGCGTTCCATCATCGCTAAAACTCATTCCACCAAGCGCGGTCGTACCGTCATCGCTCCAAGTGTTCGGGTCAAGCACGACTGTCGGTTCGCCGTCGACCGTGCTGGATCGATATAGAACATCGTGATTTTGAAGGCCTGTCTTTTTAAAGTAGAAGTAGTTATCGCCACGCTTGAACGGCGTACCATATTTGTCGTAGTCCCACAGCTCCTTCAACCTCGTCTTGATCTTTTGCCGACCGGGCAACGAACCGAGGTATCCCGACGTGACTTTGTTCTGAGCCTGAATCCAAGCGTCGACTTCCGGCTCGTGCACGTCTTTCTCAAGCCAGCGAAACGGATCCAGCACAGTCGTACCGTGAAAACTGTCCGACTGATCAACCTGATGAGTTATTGGGTAATCCATTTTTTCCTGAGCGATACAAAAATTGAAACCAAATGCTAGCGGCACCACGGCGACAGCTAGCACAACGAGTGCCAACGTTCGCGACGCATGAAATAAAAATCTCCAACCGACTGGGTGAGGCATAATTCTGTCCATCCGAAACAACAAAGCGATCATCACAAGCAAAAAGCTCAACAACCTGCGTAAAAAAGCAGATCTAATGCACAAAAACAATCTAACACAGTCAAGCAAATCCCCCCACCCAATTCCGAACTTATCGCCGATCACGCGACTGCGATAAACCGTTGCGCACAACGCATCTCACACTCGATCTTACTCTTTCTAAAAGAACCAAAATCTCACGTTGTGCGATTCTTGAAAATTAACTATTTACAGCTCGTGAAAACATAAACACTTCAAATGCAAGCGGCCTTTAGCCGTCCTAAGCCATTGAACACTGGGTTTAACGTTTCGCATGCGAATGCCTATCACCTACAAACCCTTCTTTCATATAAAACGAAGTCGGAGCTACAATCATGTCAATTAAAAACACCTTGAAACCGTCTAGGCTAATTACCGCTGCTCTCATTTGCGTCACAGCAACATACAATGCGGGCACGATTAACGCGCAGCAATCCGGCGGCCTAATTCAATTACAGCCACAAGCCGGCGCGACCATCAAAAAGGCTGCCTCTCAAACCGTCTCGCGAGTCAAACGCCAAAGCTTCGTACCGGGCGCTCACGGCCTACCGCAAGTCAGTGCGGAACCGATTACGCCGTCATCGGCAGCCCCAGTCATCAAACCAGTAGCTGTCAAGCAAACCAACAAACGGAAGAAAACTCCAGTCGTACAAACCGCCCGAGCAAATCAGCCCAAGGCATCTCGGTCGCTCGTCAGCAACAACGACTCAGCGATTCGCTCAACGGTCGAATCACCGAAGTTTGTCAACCTGAACAAACCAGCGACGGTCAAAGTCAACCTAGTGAACACCGGCAAAACAGCCGTCGGTCAAGTTGAATTCCTCGTCGCACTACCGAAGTCAGCCAAACTCATCTCCGCCAACCCCGAGCCAACGGTAGTCGACGGTCAGATGCTTCAATTCAATTTGAAAACATTGAGTGCAGCAGAAAAACGACAGATCATCCTAAACGTCGTCCCCACCGAACGCACCCAGATCGACATTGCTACTTCCGTTCGCACCGAAACTCAACAAAACGTTTTGGTCGCAGTTCGCGAACCACAACTACAGCTATCGATTAACGGCCCTAGCCAAACCAACCTAGGCGAAGAAGTCACCCACGAAATCATCATCACCAACACCGGTGACGGCGTGGCGACCCAAGTCAACGTTCAACCACAGTTCCCGGCCAACTTGGTTCAAATCAAACAGACGCCTTCAAACACGGTTGCCAAGATTGATCCTGGGAAATTAACCAAGCTTGTTTACCACTCGCGAGCGATCGCCCCGGGATCAGCTGAAATCAAAGCCGGCGTTTCATCCGATGATGGCGTTGCACCACGAACAGCTGACTTGGCGATGACCATCTTTGAGCCAACGCTGCAGGTTTCTGCAATCGGGCCAAAGGTAAACTTTGTCGACCGAAACGGCATCTACACAATCAACCTAGAGAACAAAGGAAAAGTAGCCGTCACCGACATTCTTGTCGCTCTGCAAGTTCCCGAAGGCCTAAAGATCACCACGATCAGCCGTGAAGCGAACGTCGATGCTGAAAAAGGCATCTTGCGTTGGCAGTTTGACGAAGTCGCTGCTGGCAGTGTCGAGCAAATCCAAATAATGGCTCTTGCAGAAAAAGAAGGCGATCTGGTTTGCAACATTACCGTTGACAGTCACGAAACATCTGAAAAGCAAATCAACCTAGCAACAAGGGTTACCACCCGAGCCAACTTGAGCGTCGCGGTACAGAACAACTCTGGACCAGTCCAAGTCGGTGGCAAAGCGATCTTCGCAGTTGAACTAGCCAACGACGGAAGCCGCAAGGCAGTCGATGTTAACGTAAAAATTCGCCTGCCTGACAGCTTGCGAGCCGTTGCGTCTGACAGCCAGAAGATCTCGATCGACGGCAACACCGTTACCTTCATCGAACCGCAGATCAGCCCCGGCCGCAAGGTTACCTTCGAGTTCTCTGCCGTTGGACTGGAGTCAGGCGAACACGTCGTTCGCACCGAAACTCAAATCGAAGGCAGCGAACGCCACATGATCGCCGAAGATTCCGTCTTCGTTTACGACATCGACGAAGCCCGCGTCAGCGAGTCGCTCAAACCGAGCATCCAACGCTAACGCAACTGAACATTGCCCTTGGCAATACCTCAGAAGACAATAAAGTAAAACAGCCTCAGAATACTCTGAGGCTGTTTTTCATTAGTCGCCTCGCATCTATCACTTAGCGACAATGCTTCGATCCTGCCTTCCCGGAAGCACCAACGCCACCTCGCGCAGCCTACCCTCCAAGGCAAATCCATTTTTGAATCTCGTGGCTTGGTAGTCCGACGCGTTAGCGAGGAACCCACTAAAATCCTCGCTCACGCGTCGGGCTACCATTTACAAGGCGTTCCTAGTTTGCAAAACTGATCCCCCTGGGCTGACCTACCAGACGCTTGTTGCGAAAATAAACCGAGAGTTTAAAATTCCATTTGCATTCGCAACAACTCTTTTACTGCAAAATAATTTTCCGCAAACCCATGACTACCGCGACTGCCAAACGAACTTTAATTGCAACCGACGTACCATTTTGGCGAGCCTCAACGGGCGCTCAGCAACGGATTCGGTCGCTGGTCAACTGCTTGGTAAAACAAAAGTTGCAACTGCGTTTGTTCGTTATCGCCACCGACAACCCGTCGAAACTCCGCGCAGAAATCGCGTCGATCTCAGAACTCCAATCGCCCAACCTTAGCATCGAAGTTCACGCCTCCAGCGATCCACCCCAGCAACTCGGGGCTCGACTTGGCTGGCACTTGGCAGGCACTTTGAACTTACTGTCTTCTAAAAAAAACAAACCTGGCAGTGGCACACTCCGACTGGCGGACTTTAATTGGCCATGGGCCGCAAGCAAGTTTGCCGAAACCGTGGCTGAGTTTCAACCAGATTCGATCATTATCGAATACGTCACGCTGGCCTACCTGCTGGACGCAATTGACACACGCACCAAACCAATTCAGACGATCGTCGACACCCACGACATGCTGCACAAGCGGTACCAAGACTTCAAAGAACGCGGAGCAGCGCACTGGATCGCCATCGAGGCCGCCGAAGAAGCCGCCGTTTTAAATCGCTTTGATACCGTGATTGCGATCCAACCTCTCGAAGCCGAACAGATGGCCAGAATGGCTCCGTCAGCGAATGTGATCGTTTGCAAGCACGCTTGTTTTGCCGATGGCCCTCATCCAAACGTCGACAGCTTCCAACAAACCGACGACCAACGAAAGTTGAGCTTTGGAATTTTGGCATCAAACAATCCAGCCAACTGCAACGCAATCACTAACTTTATCAACGACGTCTGGTTGCCAAATTACTCAGCGACTCAAAATATTCAACTAACGATTGCAGGGAGTGTTTGCACTGGCCTGGAATCCAACCGCCCAAAAATCAAAAGCATTGTTTGGGCGCCGGAGTTGAATTCAACAGAGCGTTTCTATCGTCACATCGACGTCGTGGTGAACCCGATTGAGTTCGGGGCGGGCTTGAAAATCAAAAATGTGGAAGCCATCGCCTACGGCAAACCTTTAATCACCACCAGTCACGGCGCAACCGGATTCATCGAAGCGCCCCATGCGAGCATCCTGGTCGTCGACGCCCCCGAACGATGGCGAGCGGCGATTGAACGCCTGTCCGACCTAGCGGAAATCACTTGCACGGGAAAGCTGGCTCGACAGCTTTCAGCCGATCAATTTTCGGACACTGCCGCTTATGGACCGTTGCTCAAGCAAGTCTTTGAGAGCTAAACACTCAGGCGATCGATTCCAGGACTTGAAGAAGCTGCCTGAAAATCGCTCAACGGCCCTCTCGCTATCTTGGTACTGCAATGCCTTCCACAGCATGCTAGCGATCGCTACCTTGCTGGTTATACTGTTTTGCAATGCTGCATATCGCCAAAATGCCTTCGTAAAAGCCCTCGCAACAAAACGCAACTGCAATGGTTGCCGATAACTTTGGGGTAGTCGAATCCTCATTTCCTTATCGACCTCTTAGATCTCCCCTTTTCTTGCTCTCTTTTCCTGCTCTCTTTTCTTGCTCTCTTTTCTTGCTCTCTTTTCCTG
>JALZWN010000137.1 GCA_023300235.1 Mariniblastus sp. | reverse complement strand
GCAAGCTGTGGCTGCCAAAAAGGTGGTTTGTTAGGCAAGCTAATGTCTCGTGGTGGCGGATGTGGTGCGGCTGCTCCAGCAATGGAAGCCGATTGTGGTTGCGAAGCTGCTCCAATGCAAGCAGCTCCAGTTCAAGCTGCTATGGTTGATTGCGGTTGCGAAGCAGCTCCAATGCAAGCAGCTCCAATGCAAGCTGCTATGGTTCAAGCAGCTCCAGTTGCAGCCGCCCCAGCTTCAGGCTGTGGCTGCCAAAAAGGTGGCTTGTTAGGCAAGCTGATGTCTCGCGGCTGTGGATGTGGTGCGGATACGGCTGCTCCAGCGATGGAAGCCGATTGTGGTTGCGAAGCAGCTCCAGTTCATGCTGCTATGGTTGATTGCGGTTGCGAAGCAGCTCCAATGCAAGCAGCTCCAGCTGCAAGCTGTGGCTGCCAAAAAGGTGGCTTGTTAGGCAAGCTAATGTCTCGTGGTGGCGGATGTGGTGCGGCTGCTCCAGCACCGATGATGGCTGGTTTCGCACCAGCACCAGCTCCAGCAGCACCAGCTTATGTTGCCGATTGCGGATGTGGTGCCGCTCCGGCACCAGCTTATGCTGCCGCTCCAGCAGCATCAGCTTATGTTGCCGATTGCGGATGTGGTGCCGCTCCAGCAGCAGCTTCAAGCTGTGGTGGTGGAAAAGGTGGCTCTCTTGGCCGTCTTGGATCTGGCCGTCTTGGTGGATCTGGCGGTTGCGGTGCGGCTCCTGAAACGGCGAGCTGCGGCGGTGGAAATTCATCTTGTGGTGGTGGTGGCCAGCTAGGCCAACGTCTGCAGAGCGGTGGCAATCGTGGTGGCGGATCTTCATGCGATGGTGATTGTGGTAGCACGGGTAGCCATGGTGGTCTTTTTGGCAAAAACAGTGACGGTTTGAGTTGGTTAGACCGTCTACGTGGCGATCGAATCGTTCGCGACACAAGTAATTGCGGTCGCTGCATGCCTACTTGCCCAAATCAGGGCGGTGGCTGCCAAAGCGGTGGATGCCAAAGCGGTGGCTGCCAAAGTGGTGGCTGCTCGTCTTGCGGCGACGCTGGAATGACATTCGATCATGCTCCAGCAAGCATGGGCGTCACTCCTGTCGCTCAGCCAATGGCTCCTATCGCCGTGCCTGCTGCAACAACCGAAGGAACCATGGTTCCTGTTATCGAAGGTGCCAGCAACCAACAAGCTCGGCCAGTGGTTGATTCAGCTGCCTTTATCCTTCGCAACCAAAAGTAGTGAAGGATTCTTGGGGCACAATCAATTTCCATTGGAGGTTGGTCGTGTGTTCTAAGAGCACAAAAATTTGACACGTTTAATTGGGAACAGCTTGGTCGATTTGACCAAGCTGTTTTTTTGCGCTTCGGGATAGGCTGACTTCGCTAGCATTCAAATTTTTCTTGTTAAGTTGGGTGCATCGCTTCACCTCAAGCGAACGGTTTGGATTTATTAAACGGGCTGACATTGACTTCGCGTTAGCATTTCATTAAAAATCGGCAGCACTTTTAATCAATCCGCAACTTCAAAAGTGAAGCTGAATGAATCGAATTAAGTTGAGCCCATTGGCTTCGTCGCCGGTTTCAAAGCCAGCCTCTCAGGCAGTTTCAAAAAGTGTTCCGTTTGCGTTTGATGGCCCGGTAACTTCTGCCGAGCAAGAGACCTGCTTGTTTGGTCCACTGCAGTATGAAGAGAGCTACGCCTATCCGTTGATCGTTTGGCTGCATTCGGACGGTCAGAACGCGTCTCAGCTACAGTCGATCTTGCCAGGCATTAGCATGCAAAATTACGTCGGCGTGGCGCCTCAAGCACCCGTTGGCAACTTTCAATGCGGCTACCATTGGGAGCAGGACTTTGACTCCATTCACGCCGCTCAAGAGTCTGTTTACGGGGCGATTGAGAGCGCGAGTTCGCGTTTCAATATCGCCAAACACCGGATTTTTTTGGCGGGTCTAGGCGGCGGTGGCACGATGGCTTTGCGAATCGCGATGAGTCAGCCTGAGCAATTTGCGGGCGTGATTGCACTCAACGGCCCAGTGCCCGACGGGCATTCGGTTCTCTCTCGCTGGAAAGAAGCTCGACAACTACCGGTTTTTTGGGCTCATCATCAAGAAGCCAGCCAAGGCAAAACATCTGCCGCTTCAATGTGTCGCAATTTCCAAGAGTTATTCACGTTTGGCTTCCTGAACTTGGTCGCTCGCGAATACCCGACTCTCCAAAATTTAGAAGACCTCGCACCACGCGAAATCAACAAGTGGATCATGGAACAGGTCCAAACCGCGATCCTGTGATCCAGGCTGTGACGCGGTGATCCTTTTGACGCTGCGATTCTTTTGACGCGGTGCTCCTTCGGTCGCTGCGATTCTCGCGCTGGCCTTGGCCTCGGGGGGGCCGGGTGTAATAGGCGGCCTTGGCGAAGCCAGGCATCCTGCGTGTCTCTCCATCTCTAGCACAGCGAACGATCATCCCTCTCGCTTGCGTCCTCTGCTCCTTTGCCTTCTCTACTTTCTTTACTTCTTTGTATCGCCATTGACGGCACTGCTTGAATTTCGCTAAAAGCAAGCTACCACGTGCACAAACGCACTTTCAAACGCCCTCAATCGGACAAAGAAATGGACGCTTCCGTCTCCGAACAAAGCTTGGTCACTCGCTGGTTTTCAAAGAACAGCGTGCGTCTGCTGACGCTCGCGTCTGTCATTGTCGCGATTTTGGCGGTGCTGCACGTCGGTCAACAACGAGCCAGCGCGCCCATGCAAGAACTGTTGCAAGGCTGTAATCTGCAGACTCGTGACCTGCAGCGGATGCAAATCGCGTTCGGCCAAGCGGGTTTGAGCGACTTTGAAATTAAAGACGGCGTCGTTCTGGTGCCTCGGGCTCATCATAGCGCTTACATGGCCGCGGCCACCGAGCACGATGCGATTCCAGTCGAACTTAAAGTCTCCAATAATGCAGCGACAAGCGACACTGGCAACCCGTTCCTGTCGCGATCGCAACAAGAATACCGAAAGCATCTGCTTCGAAAAAATCAAATTCAAGAGATGGTGATTCGTTTGCCTTTCGTCGAACAGGCTTGGTGTGAAATGGATCAAGCGCCACGGCAGAATGCATTTTCTACCGCCCGACGTTCGGCTGTGCTTTCGATTCGCAGCAATCCAGATTGCCAGTTGGGCGTCGTTCATGTCGATACGATCAAACAAATGGTTGCTGGAGCGATCGCTAATCTGCCGGTTGAAAACATTGTTGTGATCGACCTGAACAACGGATTTGCTCACCAAGACAACATCGATCAGTTAACCAAAAAGCAACGAGAGTTGCATCAGATTGCAGCGAATCAAAAACGGTTCTACGAAAGTCGAGCTCAAGAGCTTTTGCGGGAGTATCCAGGCGTTAAAGTGCGTGTGGACGTGGCAGTCAACGAAGTTGCCGTCGAAGTCGAACCCATCGTGAGGACTGCGGTTGTCCCTGTCCGATCGGTTGCCGCTCCAATTGCCGGTGCCAATCGTGTTGTAAGCATCGAGCTTGAACCTGCCGAGCAATCGATCGTGATGCCGGCGTCCAATGAAGTGCAGACAATGGTTCAGTTGGACAGGCAGTGGCATGTGTTTGTGGATGTGCCTACCGAAGCCGTTTATGCGGCGCTCGGTGAACCAAACGTCAAGTCAAAAATGATCAGCGATCATGCTCGTCAATCGAGCATTGATCAGCAGACACGATCTAAATTCGACCAGTTCAAGCGAGCGATCGCCGACCGTCTGATGCCGCTGTTTCCTAGCGACGCGGGTAGGGGGAGTCGTTTGACCGAAGCTGGTAATTCGTTGGATTTCCGACTCGTACCAGCTGTTGCTCGTATTGAAACCGCGACTCACTGGCAAGCTCGTGCTCAAGCGTGGTTGGAAGCCAACTGGCCTTCGATCGGGGTGTTGGGTATTGGAGCGGTATTGTTGACGTTGGTCTGTCGCCGTTCGGAGCATTTCCGGTCTGCGGTAGACGATCAGGTTTCTGCCAATAGTTGTGGGGCCTCTGAGATGACCAGCAATCTTTCGGTCGAAAGAGAGACTGGGGTTCAGGGCGACCACAATGCTGAAGTTCAGTTGACCAAACTGATTCAAGACGACCCCGATTCAGCCGCCAAAATTATCGAAACTTGGATCCGCGACGCAGCGTAGCGGTCGCGAGTTTATTCAACGCATTCGAATGTTGCCTTTTACAGAAGATCAATCTTTCCCCGGATCTTTCTTTCCGGGATAGCCTGGCATTAAATGGTTCTTCTGGGGTTGTTGTGGCTCGGGTAGGTACTCCAAGCATTTCAGCATGGGCTGGGTGCCATGCTTGACGGCTTTGAGGGCGAGGGAGTCTCTCGAGTGTTGGCATGCTTACGCGTCGGATGTGGTCTTGGGGAAATCCCGTGAGCATGTTTTTCAAAGGGACTTTCTCGAATTAGTCTTTTTCTGATCGCGTAAACATGGCCCCCTCATGCGGTAAAGTTAAGTGGGAGCCATTTGTCTGCTTGTAAAGCCACCACGATACACCCGGATGTGCCCATTAACTGCTTGTTCTCAAGATTGACGTTGGTGGCTCGTAGGAATTACTGCCGAGGCCAAGTGCCGAAGGTCGGCGCGATCGGGTTTTTTTCGGCCTGATATTCATTCACTGCCGCCCGTAAAGTCTTCGCAAAGTCGCCAGCGTCAATGTCCAACGCGTTGCGAACATTGCCCCAGCGATCGATGACGAACACTTTTTTCGCCAGGCTGGCTTTGTCGTAAGGCACGCCGAAGTACTCTTCGAACACCCGCTTCAACTTGCTCGGTGACGCCCAGCCATTAAGCGACTCCAGCGTGAGTGGCGATTCGGAAATCGTCAGCACCGGATTCGGTTCGGGGTGACCTGCAAGGGCCTGCTGTAGCTTAGGTTCGCCCGCAGCGCTGTCATCTGCTGCAAACCGAGCCAGCCAGACCTTGCCGCTAAACTCTCGCGAAAAGATCTTCTTTCCTTCGGGAGCTTCTAAGTGAAAGTCTCTTAGCCAAGCAAACGCACTTAGCTTCGGCGGATCGACGCCAGCCATCACGTTTCTTGTTTGCACAGCCACACCCAATGGCGGTTCGGTTTCCGCGGCCACGTCGTTGACCACTTTCACAAACCGCTTCATGTCCTCGGCGTTGCTCCATTTGAACCGGTCGCGATATCGGCCCCACTTGTCGACCAACAAAATGTCATCGGTGTGTGTGGCACGATCGACGACTACGTTGAAGGAGCCTTGTCCGATTGCGACCAAGTCTTTTTTCGATCCTGTCAAAAACGACCAACGCTCGGCCTTCGCATCAAAGCTATCGGCATACTTCTTCAATGCCGGAACGGTGTCGTTATCCGGGTCCACCGTAATCGTAAAGAAACGAACATCCGTGTCGGACACCGCATTATTGGACACTCGTAACTGCTTGTTAAGATCGCGGCAAAACGTCGGGCAGCTGGAAAAGAAAAAGCTGACCACGTACGGCGTGCCGTGCAGCGTCGCGGAATCGAATTCGTTTCCTTCGTGGTCGGTCAGCACAAACCGATCGACGCCCGGCAAATGCCCCCACGGGATCGTTGAGATCGCTCGGCCGTCAAACGTTGATCCGACATGGCCTTCCTCCACCAACGCAAGGTCGACTTCTGCGGGCACGGTCGGCCGATTTCGACCACCGAAATAAACCACGTAGCCAACCACACACACGAGCGTCCATAGCAGGACTGGGAACAAGTTTCGTTTCGACATAAACATCAACCTAGGCGTAACGCCTTAGTGATTACGAGACAGAACCTCGCCGTTTGGCGGGGTCTTTAGATAAGGTAAACCAAGCACAGCACCAGCATGTACAGCGGCAAGTACAACAGAGAACTCCGCAGCAGTTTCCTGGCGATCAGGTCATCGCGTTGCTTCAAGAACGCAAACGACGCTTTTAAGTATGGCCGGCCGATATATATGCAAACGACTACGAACAAAACAATCCGCCACCAACCGTTGGTCGCAACGTCTGCCCACAGATCAACCACGGGCAGCAAGCTGACAATGATCAATGCGATGCAACCGACGACGGACTTGATGCCAGCCGATCGACCGGTCGGCTCTGTGATGGTTAGCATTTTCAAACCACCGGCTTTGTATTGATCGCGATACATCCAAGCGATCGCAAAGAAGTGCGGGAACTGCCACAAGAACAATACGCCAAACAATGCCCAACCCACCAAGCCAACCGACTCGGTCGTGGCCAGGCTTCCCAAGATCACGGGCATCGCACCGGCGACCGCACCGATCTCTGTGTTTAACGGCGTGTAGCGTTTGAGCGGCGTGTAAATAAACACGTACAAAATCCAGTTTGCAACGCCACAGGCTCCCGTTTGCCAATTCACGCCACCGAACAAAAACGCAATCGCGATGCCCAGCGTGACCGCGCCGAACGTCGCCACTTCGGCGGTGGTTAGTTCCTTGGCCGGCAACGGTCGCGACGCCGTCCGCTTCATCAAAAAATCGGAGTAGCGTTCGATGTACATGTTCATCGCGTTGCCACTGCAAGCAATGAACAGCATGCCGATGAAACCGGCCAGTAACTTTCCGAAGTCAATCGACTGCCCGATCGCCACGGGAGCCACGACAGCGGCGCACACGAACGTCACCAACACCATCGTCGTGATTCGCGTCTTCGTGAGTTCCACGTAAGCTTGCGTTCGCGTTCGCGATGCGGTTTCAGGCTGAGTTGTTCCGGGTTCTGTAGTCACCGTGGACATTATTTTTAGGGGGTGGTGGTCAGCGTCAATCGAGCAGTGGCGTGATGACTACGACGACATCGAAGGGCGTGAATCGTCCAAAACGCTAATATTAGCGAACCGACGGCAACATGAGCAGTGACTAAATTCATTTGAGTGAAAGTTTTTTCGGCCACAATATAGTTTGACGCGAATTGGTGTTCGCCCAGCATCGCCGGGAAGCCAAACTTGACCACCCACGTCGTTAGCCCCAGCCCAAACTGAACCAGCACCAACAACCCTAATAAGTTAATCGAACTGCGAACGCCCGCGCCACGCACTTGTTCACGTCGCGACAGGAACCATTGCAACAGCGTCCCACCGACGATCAGCACTGCCGTCAAAATATGAATCGCCACGAGCATCACATATAAACTCGACGGCGAATCAACATTGATGTGCCGCATGAACGCCCCCACTACCAGCTGACCAAAGCTAACGGTCAACATGACCGGGGCTAGCAACGCCATCATCTTGGTGGCTCGGCCTTGAAGTTGTGCTGTCTGTTGTTGCAAATCAAAACCCTGCCACCATCGCGAAGTGACCGTGACAAAGCCAGCCACGAACGCAAAGAACAGCGGCCCAACGCAGCCGTGGATTTTCGCGACCACACGAGCGTCCATTACGACTCGGGCGCCGCCCAGCAAGCCTTGTAGGATCACTAACGCCAATAGAAACACCGAGAATTTTTTCACCCAGGGTCGATCTTCACTGCGGTAGGTCAGCACGACCAAGGCGATCGCAATCAAGCCCGCGAGCGTCGCCAGCAACCGGTGTCCGTGTTCGACCATCAAATCAAACGGCCCGTAGAGCCATGATTCCAGCGGGTACAAAAACATGTTGTAGCCGTAAGTGTTCGGCCAATCGGGCACGGCCATTCCGGCGTCGGTGGTCGTGACCAGTCCGCCCACCCAAATCAACGGAAACACAACCGCAGCCAGCAATTGCGCGATGCGATGCAGAGTCCGGTTGGAAGTCCCGCTGGTTTGCAATGCAGATTGATTGGTGGTGGAGTGGGTTGACATGATTGATTG
>JALZWN010000136.1 GCA_023300235.1 Mariniblastus sp. | reverse complement strand
GGAGTAAAAGGCGACAATCGGCTTGCTGGAAGCAGGGAACCAGACGCAAGTGAGCTTCGACCTGCTGAAAACCCCACTGGACCAGGCACCTTTTTAATCAACCGCCCATTTTGAAAAACCGATGAAATCCACGCTTCCAACCGACCTCACCCGCTTTCGCCGAATCGTGATCAAGGTCGGTTCGTCGTTGGTGGTTGATCCTGAAACCGGAGTGCGACGATCGTGGTTGGAGTCGCTCGCCGCCGACGCGTTGAAGCTGCGCGAACACGGCGCCGACGTGTTGATCGTTTCCTCGGGGGCGATCGCGTTGGGGCGAAACCGCATCGATTCGCTGCCTCGCGACGGCAAACTTAGTTTGGCGCAAAGCCAAGCCGCCGCCGCAATCGGCCAGATTGCCCTCGGGCGAACCTTTGATGAAATCTTTGGCAAATTAAACGTCGCCACCGGGTTAGTGCTCGTCACGATCGGTGATACTGAAACTCGCCGCCGTTACCTGAACGCTCGAGCCACGATCAATTCGCTGCTGGAATGGCAAGCGGTCCCGATCATCAACGAAAACGACACCGTCGCGACGAATGAGATTCGCTACGGCGACAACGATCGTTTAGCCGCGCGTGTTGCGACGATGGTCGATGCGGATCTATTGATTTTGCTTTCTGACATCGATGGGTTGTATTCGGCGCCTCCAGCTTCGGATCCGAATGCGAAGTTGATCGAGTTGGTGCCCGAGATCAATGATGAAATCAAAGCCATGGCCGGAGAGGCGGCTAGTAATTTGTCGCGAGGCGGGATGGTCACCAAAATCGCCGCCGCCCAAATCGCAACCAACGGCGGTGCTGCGATGATTATCGCTTCGGGAAAAAAAGACCATCCGGTTTCGGCGATTCAATCTGGCGGCACATGCACGTTCTTTTCGCCAGCTGACAAACCCGTTAACCAACGCAAAAAATGGATCGCCGGCGGGCTGGGCATTGACGGGCAAATCGAAATCGACGCGGGAGCTTGGCGAGCTGTTCAGGCTGGCAGTTCGTTGCTGCCCGCGGGAGTGACCAACGTCAGCGGTGCGTTTTCTCGCGGGGACACGGTCGAGATCGTGTTCGAAGGAAAAAAAGTTGCCTGTGGTCTGGTCCAATACGATTTTAAAGACGCCGATCGGATCGCTGGAATGCAAAGCGAGGGAATCGAGTCGGTGCTGGGGGAAAACTACCGCGTCGAGATGATTCACCGGGACGATTTGGTGGTGGTTTAGGAAGAGGGTGAAGAAGGTAAAGAAAGTGAAGGGATGGAGTGGGGGGGCTCTTCGAGACCTCAGGGGTTGGGCGGATGGCTGGTTTTCGGTGAAGTAATTAACGCGTTGGCGGTGTAAATGCCGTGATTTCAAAGGCTTAGGCGGTTTTAAAGCCTCGATTAAGGTTTCCGGAGAACGTGAAAACCTCTATTTTTAACGGATCGATCGACTCCATTGCACTTTCAACATTGCTCCAGCTGCTCGCCTCACCGTGACCCACCCACAACCGCAACGACGTGCCAAAGCACTTCGTTTTTTCAAACTTGCTTTCTGCCTCAGCGCAGCTGCCTGCGCGATCTTATCGGTCGGTTGTGGAACGACCACCAAACGTAGTGGCACTGAGCAACTTCTGATCTCCGACGCGGTCGACAACGCCGTTGCTAAATTGGATTTTCACGAATTGAGCGGTCACAAAGTTTTCTTCGACACGAGCTTTTTGCAATCCGTTCGTTCGGATAACTTCATCAACGATGACTACGTAATCAGTGCCATTCGTCAGCAGCTAACCGCCGCCGGCGCTCTCGTGCAAGAGGATCGGAAAGGCGCCGATACGATCGTCGAAGCTCGGGTTGGCGCATTGGGGACCGACGGTCACGAGATCACTTACGGGATTCCCAAGACCGGCGGGATTTCCGCCGCTGCGTCGGCTCTTTCTAGCTCACCGATAGCATCGCTTCCTGAAGTTTCATTTGCTCAAACGAACACTCAAGCGGGCATCGCGAAAGTGATCGTGTTTGCTTACGATCAAACCACCAAAGAACCGATTTGGCAATCCGGTGTCGCACGAGCGGAAAGCCATTGCTCGCATACTTGGGTGCTGGGTGCAGGGCCGTTTGAAAAAGGCAGCATCTACGAAGGTCAGCGATTTGCAGGCAAAGAAATTGGCACCCGCAGCGTGTTGCCCACACCGGGTTGGGCAAGCAAAGAATTGCCAGAACCGGGTAGCGAGAGTCGGGACAGCACGCGGTTGAGCTATCGAGATGCTTACAGCTTTAAGCAATCGAGCGAACCAAGTGAAACGGTTGTCCAGGCTTCGGCAGAAGAAGACATCGACGAAGACGAAGAGCAAGCCAGCGAAGAATAGGCCGACGAAGCAATTCGTTAAACAGTTTGACGGTGTGCGATATGCGATATGCGATGTTTAAAACGAGTTGCGTGGTAGACGTGTGCCCTTCACCGAGCGTTAGCTTCGTCCTAAACGTTTTTTGGCCATCTCTAAAATCTCAAGTCGCTCGGATTGGTTGAAGAACAAGTTCGTCCCAGCACAGACGGCCAGTAGACAAACACCCGCAGCAATCGCCAGCGGTTTGCTGAGCAACAAAATGAGAGGGATGGCGGCACAGAGCCAAATTCCAATGTCGGTTTTACAGCCTAGCCGGTGGTTCAAAGTGAACAGCAAAATGACAATCAGCAGGTTACCTGCCGCAGTTGCCAAAACCGCTCCCAACAAGCCGAAGATGGGGATCAACAGCATGTTCAAACCCAAGTTAACCAGCAACCCAAGCCCGGTCGCGAACGTGGCCCATTTACCTTTTTCGGCGACCCACAAGTAGTCTTGTCCGATCGTGTGAATCCCGAACCAGATACAGTATACCAGCGTTAGCGGAAGTACGGCCAAGCCGTCGTTGTAGCGTCCCTCTAAGATCCATTCGAAAAGGATCGGCGACAATAGTAGCAGCACGACGCTGCCGAGTGTGAAAACGATCGCAGCAAGTTTGATGGCCCAGTTGAGTTGGCGAGCGGCGAGTTCTTTGCGTCCTTTTTCCCAAGACTCGCTTAGGTAAGGCAGCAGCACACCGGCCAGCATTGCAGCGACACCGACCAGCAACAACGGTACCACTCGGCCTGAGTGGTACTGACCGACTGACGCTTGAGCGTCAACGGCGGTGCCGGCAGACCAATGGATCAGCATGTAGCGATCGGAGACTTCGAATAAGTTGGTTGCCATGTTGGAAACCCACAGCCAAGCTGCGAACGGAGCGATGCGTTTCCACATGCTGCCGTGCGTCAGGGCGTCGCCTTCGTTATTGATACTGTCGCGACCGTTCCATAGTACCCAAAACGCTGGAAGCGTTCCAAGCAAACAAGCGATTGCAAACCCAACCGTCGCGGCCGACGATTTTGCTTGAAAAGTCGCCAGCAGAATCACGCCTACGATTGCGAAGCTAACACCGGTAATGAAACGCATCGTCGTAACGACTTTGACTTGTCGTAACGACTCCATCAGCGTCGATAGGAAATTCGATGCTCCAACAAACAGTAAGCCTACGGCAATCCAGCGAACCAGTTGAGCGTTGTTGGCATCGCGGAACAGGATCCAGCTGAATTTTTCGGGCATTAAAAATACCGTGAAGGCCAGCAGACTGGTCGTCACAAAACTGATGATCGCGATGCGGCCAATGAATGATTTTAATTGTCCGCGTTGGCGATAATATTCGCTGTACTTTCCAAAACAGCCTGGGAGTCCCAGCACTGCCAGTGGAGCCATCAGCATGAGGTAGCTCCAGACCATCGACCATTGGCCGAGTTCTTGATCGGTCATGAAGTGGCAGAACAAAATTCCGCGAACAAACCCGATGGCTCGTTGTCCCACGGTCAACAGCAAGGCGAAAATCAATCCCGTAGCGATCGAGTCGGAAACCAACTCTCGCTTCTTGGGCGCAGTTCTTTGTTTGAGCTTGGCTCGTCCCAGTTCAACTGGTAGCAGGCTCGTATTTTCTGGCTTTGCGGATGACATTGAAGGAAAAGACGCGATTTGCGTTTGGGGTTGGTGTTGGTTTTCTGACGGCAGGTTGAGCAAACAACTTGCAGGTGTCAGGTAGGCTGAGGAGTAATCTCCAGAAGAGTGCGTTACGACAAGCGGCACGACGGACATTCCTTGCCAAATGGACTTAAACAACCGGCAGACTTCGAGGTTGATTCCGGTAGTTCCAGTTTTGCGGTCTATGTGGCTGACAGAAGGCACTGACTTGGCTTGGCGTTAATTGCCATACTTATCAGACGCTAACGTCTCGATGGAATGATTAGTGGCGGTGAAGCGGCGAATTTGCGGCTTGTTTCCACCAAAGAGAGTGATTCATGCGTGGAGCGTGATGAAATCTGCTTGTGAACCATGCCGGACCAGCCATGTCCATCAAGTTGTATTATCTGCGGTTTGGAGGTGCCTTCGAGGTGCCGATAATATACGGAGATAGAGGCGAGCGAATGTTCGGCAACTCGGGGAGCCGAAGCAGGCGATCAAAAAAATCGCAACGACTCTCGGCTAAACCGCGAACACTCCTTGGATCAGGTCATGTGAGCCGATACAATGTCTCTCTCGCGGGCCAGTAGCTCAGTTGGTTAGAGCAGGGGACTCATAATCCCTTTGTCGCGGGTTCGAGTCCTGCCTGGCCTATTTGATTTTTTACAGTTTTTGTATTTACTAGGAACTGTCGTCCCCCAATTTCACCAATGAAAATCAATAGCTTTTCATTTTCTAATTGCGGTCCTTTCACCGATGAAACAGTTTTACAGCTTGGTGATCCTCTAACTATTTTAACTGGACGTAATCACGTAGGTAAATCTTCAATTCTCCGTACGATTGCTTCAGAGTTAAAATGCCAGAAAATACCTTCAAAGAAGTTGAATTGATACAGGTTAGTCAATTCTGGTATAGCCTTCGATGACGATGCTCAGATTTTCTGCAGGGTAGGTTTCGATAAAGTTGCATCCACAATGCAGAGGGGGGATAAGATTCCGACGGTCTGCAGCATAGTTAAAAGCTACAACACAACTCCTGTGCAGGTTCACAAATTCAAGGAGTCGTTCGAACAATTAAAAGCTTCAATCCGTTTTTAAACTCCAGAGTAGTTTGGCCGTCGCAAAGGCCTCTCTCGGCGGTTGCAAGTAGGATTAGTTAGATCTTCTTAGCTAATGTCCTGCTTCCAGACTTCATCTCCAATTTTCTCTACATCATTGCCATCAGTGTTTGGGGCACAACCTTTTGTGCCCACCGTGCGCCAAACGAGCGTCTCAGGTCGTGGCAGCTGGCGAACTTAGTTCCGTCGCCCTTGCGTGAGACATCGATGCCGGTAGATGTCCAGATGCGGGATACAACAACCGAGATCCATTGCTTGTTGCGTTGGTAGTCGCTTTTTCGGGCATTCAAAACCCGCCCAGCACGAAACACGAAACCACCCTCTTGCTTGCGCGGACGAATAGGCTCGTAGAAATCTGGTGCCAGCGAAGACAGCCGGAATTCATGCACACCAAGAGTGATTAAACCCGTCGGTAAGCCCCGGCGAAGCGGCGTTTGCCAGGAGTATCTTTGCGGTCCAGTTTGGGTGAAGGGACTGCGCTTTTATGCAACTGTTCCTCGTTGCATCCGTCACTGCATGCTTTCGATTTGTTCCAACCAGGGCATGCGCCTTCGACTAGCAGTATCCAGCCGGCGACCAGACAAACAACGCCGATCAGTTTTAGGTAGGCCAGCCAGAACGCACCCGTTAGCATCAATAAATAGGTGCTACCCGAAAACATCACCGTCCCCAGCAAGAAGCATACTGCCGAGGCTTTCAGTAGTTTCACGGGGCGAAACAATATTAGTGTCCCCACGATGACAATCGCCAAGCCATGCATTAACTGGTAGGTAACCGCTTTGCTGAAATCAGCCTCGGATACAATTTGATTGCTGCCGCTGGGCTGCATGTCGAACGCACCCAAAGCGACTGCTAATGCGGCAATCAAACCGCCAGCTTTAATCCATTGGTTATTAATGTTTGTCATTGAATTTCTTTGTAGGTGGAAGTGCACCTGTGAGACCCCACTGCTAAAAGGATCTTACAAAAAATCTAGACAACAGGTATTTCCGCGACGGTGGTGAGCCTTCGGGGTAATCCATTGATAAACGCTTTTTCAAATCGTAAGCGTTTAGAGGTGTTGGTCCGCGCTAGAGTGTCACCCTTGGGTTCCATGGCTTGGCCTGGCGGATCGGTAGATGCAAAGGTTTAAAACCACGAATGCACACGAATTTGTGCGCGGAAATTCGTGTTTATCAGTGTTCATTGGTGGTTCTTAAAAAACTGCGCAATGCAATTGGGCGACCGGCGGATCACCATTGGACGCTGTGGGCAATTGGAGGGACAGCCGGATGACCGTTAAACGCGGTCACCTTCTAGCTGGTCATTAAACTGGACTCGCTGACGCCCGGAACATGCTTGGCGATGCGGCGATCAGTTGTTTTGCAAGACGTGTTCGTTTTGAATCGGGATCGCGATTTCGAGGATGCGGCCGAGGACTTCCGCTGGCGTACCGACGGCCTGTGCGATGGCGATGGTGTCGGCCGAGTATTGGTCCAAGACGGGGCGAGTTTGCTGGCGGTAGACTTCAAAACGCTGGCGGATGATGTTTTCGTCGGCGTCGTCGCTGCGGTTTTCTTTGATCGCGCGTTGTTGGATTCGTTTGACCATTTCGTCTTCGTCGCTGCAGTCCAAGTTAATGATCTTGGCGACTTCAACGTGGTCAGCGATCAGTTCGGTTTGAGCGACATTGCGAGGCATGCCGTCCAGCAGCAAAATGTCTTCGTCGGGGTTGTATTTGGATGAAGCGATGAAGTCATTCAACGCGTTATTCCAGATTTGAATCGTGACTGAGTCGGGGACCAGCTGGCCCACAGACGTGTACTTACGGATCTCTTGTCCTTCGTCTGAATCAGCGTCGATCGAACGAAACACGTCGCCGACGGACATGTGAAAGAAGCCAGGGATCGCGTCCAAGATCTTTCCTTGGGTGCCCTTGCCGGCTCCGGGAGGTCCAAACAACAGGATCGATTTAAATTTTTGGCTGTGGGACATAGTCGATCGTAAAGTTCTAGAGAAAATGGGTGTCTCGGCTTTCCCGGTGGTTGCCCATGAAAGCCTTATTATCCGAATATCGTAGCCTGATTGGGTGAAAATTGCACGGTCTCCGGTCTCCTATTCGGCGCTTATTTCCATTCGTGGTAACATTACAGAACGCTTTATCGTGCAACTTTGATCGTCCCTTAAGCCTTGCCACCGAATCATGCATCCTTTTCAACTCGCCCTCTCGCTATGCTTGGCTCGATGCTGTCTCTTGGCCGCTGCGTGGTTGGTCGCCTCGAACGCACCCGTTCAAGCCGCTCTGTTAGTCCAGGCGGACAAGCCGGCGATCCGTTACGAAATCGATTTCCCAGAAACGCGAAATCACTACCTGCACGTCACGGCTCGATTTAAAACCAAAAAGCCGAAAACCGAATTGATGATGGCGACTTGGGCTCCAGGTTCTTACCTGATCCGCGAGTACGCTCGGCATATCGATTCGATGACGATCGTGGACCAAGCCGGTAACCCGGTCAAATTTGAAAAGACAAAAAAGAACCGCTGGATGCTGCAAACCAAAGGCGTCCAATCGGTCACTCTAAAGTATCGTTTGTATTGCAATGAGATGACCGTCCGGACCAATTGGACCGGCAATGCATATTCGATGATCAACGGAGCCCCGACGTTCATCACGCCTGTTGATGCAAGGCAAAAAAAGCACTCCGTCAAACTCAATTTACCCAAGCATTGGAAACGTTCGGCTTGCGCGTTGGCAACTCCCGAGGGGCCGCACGAATACTTGGCCGATAGCTATGACGATTTGGTTGACAATCCGATCGTGGCTGGCAACGTTCAGGTTTATCCTTTTGACATCGATGGCGTGCCTCATCAATTGGTCAACGTTGGCGAGTCGGGTTACTGGGACGGCGTGAAGGCCGCCGCTGATTTGAAAAAGATGGTTGTTGCTCAGCAAAAAATCTGGGGCACCGTGCCTTACAAGAAGTATTTGTTCATCAACATGATTTCCGAAGCCACCGGAGGGTTGGAGCACGACAGTTGCACGTTGATCATGGCCAGTCGCTGGAGTTTTCGTGACGCGAAAAAATACCAAGACTGGTTGAGCTTGGCGAGCCATGAGTTTTTTCACACGTGGAACGTTCGTCGGTTGCGTCCAAAAAATTTGGTGCGATACGATTACGAAAACGAAATGTTCACTCGTAGTCTGTGGGTCGCCGAGGGCGTGACTAGCTATTACGAAGATCTGGCGTTGGTGCGAAGCGGTTTGATTACTCGGCAAGAGTTTTTAGAACGGCTGTCGTCGACGGTTGAGAAGGTTCAAGTGAAGCCTGGTCGGAAGGTGCAAAGCCTGACTGAGGCGTCGTTTGATACTTGGATTAAGTTTTATCGCCCTGACGAAAATTCCAAAAATACGCGGGTGAGTTATTACTCGAAGGGCACCGTTGCCGCGTTTTTGCTGGACGCCAAGATCCGAACCGTGAGTAAGGGGAAGCGGAGTCTCGACCACGTGATGCGGGAAATGTACGAAAAGTATTCAGAGGGCGGTTATACGCAAGAGGAATTCCGGGCTACGGCAAGTGAAGTCGCTCGCGTTGATTTGAGCGATTGGTTCGTGAAGGCGATCGATTCGACGGATGAATTGGATTTCAGTGAGATCGGTGTGTTGGGCGTCGGCGTGGGGGATGAAGAGAGTAAAGAGGACAGTAAAGAGGACAAGAACTCCGATCCGCAGCCATGGGTTGGGGTTAGCGGACCGGCCGAGGGCGACAGTTTGATCGTGTCTTCGGTGGTTCCTGATTCGCCTGCTTATAAGGCAGGGATTCAGACGGATGACGAACTGATTGCGGTCAACGACTTTCGTTTGAATGGAGGGATCGCTGGTCGGCTGGAACAGTTTGAGATTGGCGAGCCGTTGGAGGTTTTGTTGTCTCGTCGTGGGCAGTTGTTGCGGGTCGAAGTCGTCCCCGCGGCGAAAGAGAAGTTCAATTGGAGCTTAAGGTTTGTGAAGGGACTAAACAAACGGCAGAAGCGCTCGCAGGAAACTTGGCTGGGTAAGTAGTTTTTGCGAGGGATCTCACTGGGCCCATGCCAACGGGCTTGTTGATTTAACCCTGCACAGGCAGTCGCTTTTGCCTCCATGAAAGAGCGATCTTAAATGGGCGCTCTCTTACGGAGTAAGAGGCGACATTGAAAGCTTTGCAAACTAACTAGGCGGGCTAACAGAACTCGCGGCTTCAAAACTGATTTGCCACCGCGATCAGAAAGCATCGCGCCTTTTGAAATCGGGTGTCCGTGAAGATCCACGGCACCGTCTTGTGTGTCAGCCTACGGCTTTAGGTTCGCGTCTTAACGCCTGCTCCGTCAGGGGCAGTTGGAACCGATTCTGCGCATTGCGATTGGTTGTGTTGATTATGGTTTTACGGAGGGCAGGGTTTTGGTTTGCTAGCGATTTTATGATGTTTTATCTTCGCCAACCGACAAAGCTTGCCGATGTTTCCTGTGTTGCCAAAAGGATTTGGCCCGCATCTTTTAAGACTCTTCGCAGTTACGAGATGCCCTCAAGAGCCTTTGGTAATACCAACCAGAATTTTACTAAAAACGAGGAGTACAGTACGCATGATGACGGATCCTCTACAGATCAAAGACATCAAGCAGTTACGTCAATTCGTTTCCCATACGCTGTGTAAGCAGAACGATTTTGAAGAAGGTATTTTCCAGGTCACCGAGAGAATTCTCACTCGCGGGACTCAACCATGCGGCATTTTCTTTTGCCTGCATGGACCGAGGAGCGTTAAATTAACGGCCGTTTGGGAAACCGAAAAAAATTCCATTTTGTTCTATGGCCAAACTGGTGAACGATTCAAAAAGACAATGCTTTTAAAAGCACCGTCTATTTAATAAACACGACTTACGTCTCTAAGTACATTTAAACCAAGGATTACAACAATGCTCGTACTTTCCAGGAAGGAAAGCGAAAAAATCATTTTGGGAGATGATATCGTTTTAACCATTGTCCGAGTTTCGGGGGATCGCGTCCGATTAGGCATTCAAGCTCCGAAGGATATGTTGATCCTTCGCCACGAACTTGAAAATCAAGGACTCGCAGTTGAAACCAATACGAATACCAACTCAACCAAAAACTCGAAAGCGGCATGATGCCCTTGAAAGTCAACAGTTGAAGTCGCTGTTAAAAGTCATTCGTTTTACGCGAATGATTTTTTGACTTGAGTAAGAAAGACAAACGCTATTTTCCCGGGCGTTTGTCTTTTTTCATGCGCCGGTGGAGAGGCCGGTGGGTGGGAGGCCGGCGGTCATCTTTTCGGTCGTGG
>JALZWN010000135.1 GCA_023300235.1 Mariniblastus sp. | reverse complement strand
GAATTGTCAAATGGCTGCTTATTAAATCACCCAAAATAAACCCACATGGACCGCAAAAAAGAGATACCAAGACGTTATAAAAAAAGCTCTTCTGGTGATTTAGTGGCAAGGGCCTGTATGGTGAGATTTACAAACGCTACTAAGCCCGGATGGGGGCCGTCCTAATAGCTCGGAGTGGAAGCCTCGAGTAACGGAGGCAACAACTCACACGCCCCGGGGGAGCCGACTTCAGCCCATTGTAGACTTGGTATTAAGCCAAGGTCGCCCCCATCCGAGGCGTTGGTAACTTGATTGATCGTTTGTCGCCCCCCCCCCCGAGCTAACGAAGTCGGCCCCATCGGGGGGTGAAACAACCACTAAATTCGGTGAAGAGCCATAAAAAAAGCTCAGGGAAACTCAACCTTAGCTCGCGGTTTCCTGCATCTGGTCGAATCGAATTCAAAGCCGAACGTACCGCCAGATTGCGATAACCGTCTCAATATGAGCCATCGTTGGGTCCGTGATTCTCGTTCAGCTTGCACGAACACACCGCTACCCAACGCTTTGAACGATTTTTCCCGCAATCGTTACGACTTGGCAATGAATTTGCACCTAGGAAGAAAAGGTAACCTGAGTACCCTAGGCCGGATAATGAAAAACGAAAAAAAGATGCTTTTCTGCAAACAGTGCTTTCGCAAAGATATCCACAATCATGTGCACTATCCCGGCGTCGCCAAGGCTTTCTTGGTTGTGGCTTCGCTGGGGTTGTTTTTGCTTTTCCGCCCCAAAAGGTGCGTCTGCTGCGGCACCGTGCGAATTACCTAGTACGCTGCTTAGGTTGAGAGTTGACGCCTAATTGGTGAAGCAAAATCCAACGCCATTAAACCGCCAAATTCAATCATGCCGCCGCCCCAAACTTCTCATTGGCACAACGTTCGGCTCGGCCGGCGAGCTACTTCAAGCTATCGATAACGATGTCACAGACTCGGTTGACGTCTGACTGATCCATGGTGGTGCCACTAGGCAGGCAAATGCCGTTCTCATAGAACTCAGTGGAAACTTCACCTCCGACACAACGGCAGTCGGCAAACGCTTTTTGCAGGTGGAGCGGTTTCCAAACAGGCCGCGATTCGATGTTGTAGGATTCGAGCGCCGCGATAACGTCCAGCGGTCGAGTCGACAACTGGTGGGGATCGAGGGTCGCCACGGTCAACCAACGAGTGGAACGACCATAATCCGTCTCCGGCATCAGTGCAATTCCGTCGACGGCTTCGAAGCGTTCTGCGTACCAAGCCGCGATCTGACGCTTTTGGTTGACGCGTTCGGCAAGCACTTCCAGTTGTCCGATTCCGATTGCCGCCACAACGTTGCTCATCCGGTAATTGAAACCGACGTCATTGTGTTCGTAGTGCAATACGGGTTGGCGAGCTTGGGTGGCGAGGTATCGACACTGGTTGATCAATTCTTCGTCGTCACTGGCAATCATGCCACCGCCGGAAGTCGTGATGATCTTGTTTCCGTTGAACGAAGAGATCGCAACTTTGGCTTTTCTACCGGTGGGCAAGCCTTGGTAGGTTGCCCCCAACGACTCTGCAGAATCACAGACAATGGGAATTCCGTGTGGCTCACAGACTTCAAGAATACGATCGAGGTCGCAAGGCTGTCCGTAAAGTTCGGTTGGCAGGACAGCCGCTGGTTTTTTGCCAGCTGAAATCAAACGTTCAATTTCCTCAGCCAGCAACTCGGGGCTGATGTTCCAACTATGCCGGTCACTATCAACGAACACCAGTTCAGCGTTGCAGTATTTGACCGAAGCGACACTGCCAATGAAGGTCAACGTCGATCCCAGTACAATATCACCGGGTTTAATACCTAGCCCTAACAACGCCAGGTGGAGTCCGGCGGTGCCACTGGATACCGCCACGCAGTGTTTGAAACCCGTGATCTCGCGAAAGGATTCTTCAAACTGATTCAGTTGCGGCCCAACGGGCGCAATATAATTCGAATCGAAAGCTTGTTGAACGTATTCGATTTCGCGGCCCGACATATGCGGGGCCGAAAGGAACATCCGCTTCGCGGCAACGTCTGATGAGTTCATAATTAGCTGGCTTGAGTGAGTCTCGCCGCCATTTCAGCAGGGATGAACTCTGGGATAAAGTTGTGCATTAAAGCGCGAATCTCTACTGCTGGCAGGAACGCTGCGTCGACCAGCGAATCTACTTGTGATTCTACCTTTTCAAACAAAAACGGTCTGCTGGTAGATGACAGGATTTGCTTATGCGGTGTCGGTAATGACTTTTCGTTTTTGTAATACAGTTCTTCGAAAAGCTTTTCACCAGGACGCATTCCAGTTTCGACGATATCGATTGAACCCGGAGCGTGCCCGGCCAAGCGAATCAGGTCTTGTGCGAGATCGATGATTTTGACTGGCTTGCCCATTTCCAAAACAAAAATCTCTCCACCATCACCCATCGTCGCAGCCTGCAACACAAGTTGTGTCGCTTCAGGAATGGTCATGAAGTATCGAGTCATGCGGTGATCAGTAATAGTGATCGGCCCGCCTTGTTGAATTTGCTTTTGAAAGATCGGAACGACACTACCTGCCGAACCAAGCACATTTCCAAATCGTGTTGAGATAAACCGCGTTTTCGAACGCGTGTCCAATGCCTGACAGTATCGCTCGGCCATCTGCTTTGTGCAGCCCATCATCGATGTCGGATTAACGGCCTTGTCGGTGCTAATTAAAACGAAGCGTTCAACGTCGTACCGGTCAGACAAATCAGCGACGTTCTTACTGCCAAGAACGTTGTTGATGATTCCTTCACCAACGTTTTGTTCGACCAACGGAACGTGCTTGTGAGCCGCAGCGTGGAATACGACATGCGGACGGTGATCCTCAAAGACCTCCTGCAAGCGGTCCTTGTCAGTGATGTTGACGATCTTTGGTGTGAGTTTCACTGAAGAAGTGAGCCCACGCAATTCCCGTTCGATGTGGAAAATACGGTTTTCGCCGCGACCAAGCAGAATAATCTCCGAAGGGTCAAAACGCATGATTTGACGACAAAGCTCAGATCCAATCGATCCGCCGGCTCCAGTCACCATCACGCATTTTCCGCTAACAAAATTGGTGATCGCCGCCAAGTCTAGTTTGGCGGGCTGTCGTCGTAGCAAGTCTTCGCAGGACACTTCGCGAATTGGCATTTGGTCCATCCCGCGTAAATGCTCATTCAGTGTCGGTAGAATCTTGATCTTGAATCCGTGCTTGGACGCCGAATCCAACAGTCTCCGCAATGCTTTGGCGGGGACGCTACCAGCGATAACGAACAAGGTGGTTGCCTTGTGCTGGTCCATGGTTCGTGGAAGGTTATCAAGTCCGCCAACTACGCGAATATCGCTGAACTGTGCACCCTTGCGAAGCTCCCCTGGAGCGACCATGGCTTGGATTCGCACCCCCAAATCGAGCTGACCATTGATCATGTGAGCAACACGAGCTGCGTTAACGTTGTTGCCAATCAACAATGCTCGTTCAACTTGACGATTGCGATCAAGAGGAGCGATTCGTTCGTCCCACACTCGCCAAACAGACCTTAATGCTCCCGTCAACACGATCGTTACAAAAAAGTCGTTCGCGATTACCATTCGCGGAATTTGACCAGGCAAAATCAAAGAGTCCAACGCGATCAAGATTAGCGTTGCCACGGTCGAGCTTCTAACTAGCGAAATCACGTCGGAAAAGTTGACGTGTCGCCACCATCCATGAAAACTACGCAAAAAGTAAAAGACGCCCAGCTTAATCGCGATGATTGGGCCTACCGAGATAGCGTAGAGTTCTACGTAACGCTCAGGCACGCTCAAAGAAAACCGCATTAAAAACGCACACCAGTACACAAAGCAAAACAGTAAAGAGTGCAGTGCGATCAGCAAGATCAAGCGGTGCTTTTTAAGAAACGTAACCCAAGCAGAAGAGTTTTCAGGAAGACTTCTGGAACTTATTTCTTCTACTAACGTATCGCCGGACGGAACAGTCAGTCCCGGCTCATTTTGTAAGGTCATAGCAGTGTACAGTTCGGTCGTAAAGTTTGGAAGAGATTCGACGAGTCGGCAATTATATTGGTGGAGGCAAAAGCACTCTATAGCCTGACGTTGGAGACTAACAGGTAGGGTATCGTCAAACGGGCGTTCCTGATTCAATTGACACGGTAGTCACCCGCAATCCAAAGGCCATCCAACTTATCAAGAAAATCCTCAAATTCACCGTCTATCAGTCGTCCCCACCGTCCAAGAAGCATAACTAGAAAAGTCCTTAAAGTGAACGATTCAAAGAGACACTTCCCCCTGAAAGCCTGTCATTTTTGCAACCAAGTCCAGCAATTACCAGGCGTTGAACCAGCAAACCAGCGTCTGCTCTGCTGCAGGTGTGAAATGCCTTTTAAACCCAGAGTTACCGCTCAAACTTCAGCCAGCCGCACCGCTGCCGCCGCACTGGGGGCTCTCATTCTGTTCTGGCCTGCGATCCTCATGCCGATCTTGGAGGTCGAAAAACTCGGAATTCGAAGCCGTTCCAGCATTTTAAGCGGAATCATCGAATTGTTTCAGCACGAGAGCTACTTTGTGGGCGGAATCGTATTTCTGTTCTCAATCCTGTTTCCGCTAACCAAAATCGTAATGCTGTTCGAACTCAGCATGCTTAATGTTTTGCATCAGCGAAGAAAGCTTTTCACGCTCCGCGTAATGGAACTGCTCGGCAAGTGGAGCATGATGGACGTCATGCTGCTGGCGTTCCTAGTGATGCTTGTCAAATTGGGTGATTTGGTTGAGTTTCACTTCGGGCCGGCCATTTTTGCGTTCGTTGGCTGCGTTTCGATGAGCATGCTGGCGTCGATTTGCTTCGACCCTCACTCTATATGGGAATTGCAGGACGATTCCACGCAGGTTTGAGCCACTACCGGCTGACCAGAGTAAATCCAGCCTTCGCCATGCAGCGCCACCTCTTTACTCCCGTAGCCCAGCGGCTCGATCTGTGGCTGACATGGAGCCCAGCAGCAGAAACTAACTCTGTCACCGATACACATCCACTGTGTCTGTAAATTCGCTAAGTATTTTCAACAACCAGCCGCGCCGCATCTACGACCCCGGTTAACCGCGTTTTCAAGCATCTTTGGCATCATAGCGACACTCGGATTGCTCGCCCAAACAAGAACCAACGGAATGATTGTTGAAAGAGGCTAAAGAATGCTTCCGGAATAAACGAAACATACCTTAGGAAGTCATTTTTCGTTCTTAACCAATCGCTTACTTTTATTATTGAGCGTGCGGATTTCAGATTTGTCACCTGATCGAAAAAAGACAACCCCGGGGGGGGATTCGATGCCAGACTTCAAGTCTGGTTTAAACACGTAACGGTTTTCAAGACCTAACGAGATCCATTGCGTCGTGTTTCTTCCCAGGCGATATCTTCGCCGTCACTCAATCAAAATGAGTTGACTTTGCCGATTGGTTTTGAACTGTCACAGGTTCACGTCGATCATGGCGATAAGTCAACTGAGATTGGTTGTATGACTGATGTCGTAACGGATGAGTCGGTTCGGACACTTACTCAGCCTTATTAGCGATTACATGTTTATTCCGACCCAGATGCTCCCCGCGAGCAAGGGATAAACAGTTGCATATAGAGAAACCTGTCGCTTTGACAAGTTTAGCTTATGCGGCGAAAGACGATTCAAAAGTGTAAATGGAGAGAGCCTGCGATGAAGGTGTTCACAACAGGACAGGTCGCGAAGATCTGTAAAGTGGCCCCACGCACGGTCAGCAAGTGGTTTGATTCTGGTCGCCTTAAAGGTTACCGGATCCCCGGATCACAAGACCGTCGTATCCCACGCGAATACCTGATCAAATTCCTAAAAGAGCATGGCATGCCTTTAGGGGATCTCGAAGATGAAGCGATGGCAAAAATTTTGATTGTCGCTCAAGATCAGGTATTGATTGAAAATCTAAAACGGGAATTACCTCCCGAGAAATCTTTCAAAGTAGCAGTGGCTGCCAGTGGCTTCGAGGCCGGCATCCAAGCTGAAAGTTTTCACCCAGACTGCATCATCACCGATTTTTCCATCGGAAAAGTCGAAGCGATGCAAATCTGTCAGAACTTGCGTAAGAACCCAGATTTTTCTGAGACCATTCTTATCGCGTTGTTGCCAGACGACGGACAGCCAGTCTCGTTCGATCGTTCAGCTATCAACGAAACGTTTAAGAAGCCGTTCGACGCCAGCTTGTTGGCTGAACGACTTCGCACCCTGATTGGATCCCGCAAGGAATTGGTTTAAGCCAGACCCGGCTATCGCCGAACCATTAAATTCGATCTAGATGCTCGCCGTCTTTCGCATAACGCTGCTTGGTGACTCCCAAGCAGCGTATTTTTGCGCGCCTATTTCGGTAGGTTTGCCCAACAAAAACCCCCGATGCCCGACTCAGCGGTTTTGCGGCCACCGGTCAAAGGTGTAAACTGGCGATCTCTGACTGTTACGCTCTCGGGCAACGCTTGTTCGCCACAAAAAGTATTTTATGCCCAAAACCAACCAACCCGCCGACACCACCAACGAACTCAGTTCCCTTGGTCCAGAGCTTTCGGCTGATGAGTTTTGGCAAGCGTCTCGTGATGGTTTACTGTTGGACGTTCGAGCACCCTCGGAATTCGAACAAGGGCACATCCCCGGAGCCGTGAACCTTCCGCTGTTCGATGACGACCAGCGAGCCGAAGTCGGAACGATCTATAAAAACTCGGGCAAAGACGATGCGGTCTTACGCGGGCTTGCAATCGTCGGCCCCAGAATGGCACACCTAGCCAAAACCGCGAAGTCGCTGGCAGGCGGCAAGAAGAGGCGAGTGTACGTTCACTGTTGGCGAGGTGGTATGCGTAGCCGGTCAATGCATTGGCTGCTGGAAACCGCCGGCCTACAACCCAAAATTTTATCCGGCGGCTACAAATCATTCCGCGAGATGGCACAGACAAGCTTTGCACAGGCGTGGCCAGTGAAGGTTGTCAGCGGGCTGACCGGCGCCGGCAAAACTCGAATTTTACAATCGCTGGCCGACCACGGCGAAAGCATGATCGACCTAGAAGGGCTCGCCAACCATCGAGGATCAGCCTTCGGCGCGATCGGACAAGCCGCGCCGCCTTCGACCGAACAATTTGAGAATATGCTGTTCGCCGAATTGGATCGCCTAAAAGATACCAGTCGAATTTGGATTGAAGATGAAGGCAATCGAATTGGTACCGTCGTCGTCCCGCCACCGTTCGTGAATCTGCTAAAAAAATCGACGGCTATATTCTTGGACATGAAACCGACTGGCCGAGTGGCGAACCTGATGAGCGACTACGGCGACTTGTCTCCCGAACGACTCGTCGAATCCGTTCAAGCGATTCGGAAACGGCTCGGCTTCGATCTAGCTCAACAAGCCAAAGAAGCGATCGAGTCCGGGCAAATCCAAACTGCGATTGAAATCGTACTGGCCTATTACGACCGAACCTATTCGCATGCAGCAGCAAAGTTCCCGCGCCCGCCGATGAAAGAATTGGCGATCGATGATCTGACCGACAAGCAAATCGTTGACAAAATGGTCGCTTTGATTTGAAAATCAAGCCAACAGCGGTGCCGACCAAACGCCCGCATGATGCCTTCCTTGCCAGCTCTTCCGGCAATTTCAGAGAAACGCATAAGCCCCATGGGCTGGCAGTTTTTCTAGTCGTTATAAATGGTAGCTCGACGCGCTAACGAGGATTTGCACCGGTTTTTCGATTTAATAGTATTTGGCGAAGCCTAAAAAAATGTAGTGCTGGTGCTACCAGCCTGGCATTCGCACAGGCAGTCTGGAAGTAACTCTAGTGGACGCGTTGGTTGACTAAATCAACAAGCCGTAACGCGTCGGCCAACCACGCCCCCTCAATGCCCCTGCGGTACTTTCAGTTCCTTCGGCGGGGCTTGAAAACGGTCCGGCCCTTGGCCTTTTAGGCCACTAAAACCCCGGAAGCGCTTTTTTGCGAATTGCCAAACGCCCTCGTGCCCTCCCCCGCAACGCATTACGGACTGGGGACCTCAACCGTTTTGTAGATGATCTTTTGGGTTTTAAACCCCAGTCGTTCGTACAACCGAATCGCACTGTAATTCTGAACGGTCACCTCCAACGAAACCACCTTGGCGCCGACCTCTTGAAACCCCGCCAACGACCTTAACAGAATCAGCGAACCCAAACCCAAACCGCGGTACGATTTGACGACGCCGATGTTTTGAATCAACCCCAGATCCGGACCGTCCATGATGCCTTGCACAGTCCCGCAATTGACTAGGTAATCCCGTTCGGGATCTGAATGAGCAATCAACCACGTCGCCTCGGGAACAAAATCGCGTCGCGCAGAAATATCGCTCATCAGTTTTAAACATCCATCCGCATCCCCCAAACACGGAAACACGTTGGCATCCAACTCATCTCGAAAGCTGCGAAACTTCGCCTCCGCGTGAGCCGCCATCAACCTTGGCTTCCACGCCAATAACCGAAAGTGAGGCGGCATCGCAAGATCGTCGAAACAATGGTTTCTTAAATCGAACTGCATTCGGTAGCGTTTGAAAAAAACCAACATAGCAGTCCCGAAAATCCGCGTTACGAAAGTTTATGAAAACGACGCATCGTCCACTCAACACACATCGCAAACGCGAACCACGTCAGCAACCAAATCATCAACTTCTGCTGAAAGATTCGGTTGAGCGTTCCCGTCAAAAACGTTTCCTGATCCTGCGGCGCTACCAAGCTCTCCAACGACAGCGGCTCCGAACCAGCGACCGAAAGTGAATCCATGCCAACAAAATAATGCCCGCCAGTTCGATCGGCCAAGTCTTGCATCGCCGCGTCGTTTCGCTGCGGCTTGAGTTTTTCCAGATCCGGAATGGATGCTTGAAACGACTTGACCAACACGTCATTGGTCGCCGAATCAGGCACCGGCAAAACCACTCGATATTCGCCTTCTTGATCCACCACGCAAATCCCGTCGAACGTCCCCGGGCGTATCGCCGCACCGGCAGAGCGAAGTTCGAGGCTTTTGCTTTTGCCATCGGGCGTGACCAAACTTGCCATCACCGTTTCGCCCATCAACGGATCGTTTTGACCGTCCTTAAGAATTGCTTGCACGCGAATTTGATCACCGACCCAACAGCGATCACGATCGGTCAACAAGACACCTCGCTGAGAATCGCGAATCAATCGCCCCTGGGAAGCCCAGCGAATCAGTTGGTCATAATAGTCCTGAAAGAAGTCCACCTCGACCCGGCGGACTCGCCACATTTCACCGCTGGCTTGAAAAAACACGCGGCCGGCTCCATAAAAATGGCTTGCCAGATAGATCGGAAAATCACCGTTAACCGCCGTCGACTCGTCAGAAAAATGAGCCAACACATCCGCACCCGCTTTAGGCTCGTTGACCGCGTAATATCCGAAAACGCCATCGAACTGCCCCCATGTCAACGCGCTTTCAGCAGCCGAATCGCCCAGCCACAAATACCGTGACGCCCGACCCTCTCGGGTGAATGACAATGGAAAAGCCCTATCGCCGCCGAATCGACCGAGCTTCAATCGCGCGGTACCTTGGTTGAAAAAGGCGACCGGATAAAGGTCGCGAATTCGGTCGATCGCCTCATCGCCTCGGGGCCGCCGAGTCCACTCGGGGGTGTTGACGGGACCAGCGATCAAAACCAGACCGCCCGCTTTCTCCGCCACCCAGCGTTCTAAAAGTTCAGTTTGCTTCTCGGTTAGCTGCCGCCAATCAGGGTCGAATGCGACGATACAATCGTACTCGAACAAGTCCTCCGCCGTTTCAGGAAACTGCTCCAACAACCGGGCGGCTTCTTGATCCGCTCCTTGCGACGCTGATTGCAGCCAAACATCTGAAGAAAAGTTTTTGTCACGGTAAAGCTGGTTCCGTAAAAAACGAAACTCGCGACTCGGGCCGCCAGCGACCAACATGATTTTCGTTTCTCGCAAGATCGCGTCGACCACCACCTCGCCAATATTATCTTTAAGATTAGCATCACCCGCCAGCGTTTCGACTTCGACTCGATACCGGCGCTTGCCTTCCATCTCCGCTCGCAACTCGAACTCAAGTGGAAGCGGCGTTCCATCGACAGGCAGTTCAACGGTCTGGTCGTCCTCAATGGTTTCCGCCGGCGATTCCCCTTCTGGCAGCGATTCATCGTCCGCGGTCGAAGTCAACGTGACACGCACTTGACGATTTTCAAAGCCAAACGATTTCAAAACAACGGCGAGTTTAAAATCGTCTTTAGGCAGCACACGCGGCGGCGCTTGAATATCCGCGATCTCGATGTTCCGTAGAACCTCCGTCGATCCAACCCCGACCGGAAAAACCGCCACGTTGGCATTTTCGGCGGCAGCAACCGCCGCCGGTAGCGGCAGGCCACGATTGGATTGGCCGTCCGAAATCACGATCACGCCAGCCAGCGGCCCCCCACGTTCTTTGTTGATGATGAACTGAATCGCGGCGCCGATAGTCGTGGACGTTCCTTGAGGTCGGAGTTCTTCGCCCCAATCGATTTGCTCTTCGACTGCGCCTGACTCGGTCGAAGACACGTCCGTGACCGTCGCGTCTTCGGGCCGCTGATCGGGTGCATCTGCATCGTTTGCCCGTGCATGGGAAAAACGAAGAGCATTCCACACGGTTTGTTCGGGTTTGGCGAGATCAACAACTCCCGTCAGCAACAACGCCAACAACAGACAAAACACAAACGACGCCAATAACCAACTGCGATTCTTAGCCGTCCTCCCCAGCACGGCAGACAGCCAGAAAACCGCAAACCCCAACGCTACGACCAGAAAAACCCAAGCCAAAACCGACAATACATGGGGCAGCCAAGCCCCCGACGCCGCCCGCGGTGTACTCTCGCCAACAACCGGCGCGGGCTGTTCTTTCGCCCACGTCGCCAGAGGCACCGGCGTCGCGGAATCGCCGAAACGGTAGATCGCCAAGTCGTGTTTTTGTCGGAGACGGCCGAGTTGTTCGTCGTCGGTGATCCACTTCATCACCGATTGCATGCGAGTCATTTTGGTCGAGGGCGCCGATGCCTGCGCCGGCAAGCCCATGCTCAAACTGGTATCAACCAAAACCGCCAAACGAGAATTCGTGATCAATCTCGATTCGCTTCGTTGACCAGGGTTTAGCAAATAAGCCACCGCACACAAAATGGCGAACACACGCAGCAACCCCAAGGTCCACCGGATCGGCTTCGGCAGCTCACCCGTGTCCCTGCGAATCATCCAAATCGCAAACGCCAGCAGCGCCAACGATCCCAACCCGATCAACGCAGCTTGCCACCACTGCGATGTTTGAAAAATTGGTTGGAGCTCGTAGTAGATTCTCGCGTTGGCCGGGGCGTTCAAATTAGCTGCCAATTCTTAAAGGGATCTTGTCAGAGCCAAGTCCCCCAAGGGACGGCTGGGACGGCCGCGCGGTGATTGCGTTTTTTAAAACGCGGTCGCCAAATCTTCCAATACCTTCTGCTCGGCTTCAGAGGTTTTGTTGCCGAAGCCCAAAATCCCACCGGCCGATTCGGCTACCTTTTTTGCGGTGCCCAGAACGGATGCTTGCAATTGGCCGAACGTAGGGGCGTCAACCGATTCTTTGACAGCCACGATGTAAGCTTTCCAAGCGTCCAGCAAATCGCCATCGGGACGTTCTACCAACCAAGCGCCTAGCAATTCACTGGCTGGTGAATCTTGAGCGATACCTGCAGCATCGGCGGCCGACAGAATGGCCGCCTTTTCGTTGTCTTGCATTTCGCGATCCGCCCAAGCAACAGCCACTAGTGGGATCATGGACAATGCAGTCAACGAATCAGCCGTCACGCCGACTTTGACCAAAGCCTCCAACGCAGTGGCATCCTTTAGCCCGCTCGCATCAGCCAATTGCGCCACCGCTTCTTGATCTTTACGTTTGTCTCGAAGTCGTTGCAGCAACGCTTGATCCTGGCGCTTAAAGAACAACGACTCCAACAAGTTTCCGCGTTCGTTCACTGGGTCTGACATCAAATCTACTCCGAAGCGAAATCGCTTACTTTTACATTTTGGCATTTAGTTGTTACATACAGGCTGCACAGCTCAGCACTGAATCAGCCTGCCCACCGATCTTAATCGTAAAACAACCGACAAATCGCGAAAAGGGGGCGGTTTTAATTTACATTTTCGCTCGATCAGCATTTACGTTGCTCGACGGGCTTCGCCGCTCGGATTAACGTATATCCTGTCGTTGATGTACGTATTTTTCCAGACCAGCTCAGGCTCCATCGGGAATCGGTATCTCAACCTGATCCACTTCCTGACAATACCCGCATCCAAAACACTATTGTGAATTTTTTCTCCAAAGACCGCAATCCGATGTCTGTTCAAAAACTGACCTGCATTCTCGCGATTGCCGTCCTGTTCGTCGGCTCAACACTGTTCACCAACTCAACTTGCGCGGCCACTCCGCCCGACGAGACCAAGAACCTAAAAACCGCGGTAGAGAAATTAAAACTGTGGCTCGGCGACAGTCCCGAGCGAGCGGGCTGGCAAAATTTCTTGTTTCTTCGACATTTGAATACGCAATCCGCTCTAGGCAACCAAGCAGACTTAGCCATTCTTCAACAAATCCAAACCCGTTTTCACAGCGATACCAGCGGTTTGAACCATCCGGTATTTCAGGGTGTTAAGAATGCGTTGGACGATCAAATCAAACGCCTTTCTGCAAGTCGGCAATCAAGCATTCCGCAACTGTTGGCCGATGCGAAGTCTGGCTACACCGCCCCGGCGGTTGAAGTGATCCAGCAACAACGCGATCGAGTCATCGCAGACATCGACGCATTGATTCGTCACTATCGAACCACGATGCCCAGCCGAAAACGAGCATTACTGTTTTACGACTTGCAGCTTGATCGGATCAAATCCTTTTTGACCGACCTAACAATCGAAGTTGCGCCGGAAGTGTCAGTATCCAAGTTGGACTCCATGATTCGCGATGTCCAAAAAGAAATCGATCGCGTCGTCGAAGAAATTGACGCGATTCCGATCACCCCAGAACCAGATAACGATGAAAGCGAAGCAGCAGACCAAGACAACAACGACAACCAAAGTGAAGACGGCGAAGCATCAGCCAAGGACGCATCAAACGGGTTAAGCCTGATTTCGCCACCAACGGATCCGTCGGGGAAAATCCTGATCGGACAGGGCCCAAGCGAGGACCAAGACGAAGCTACGCTAGAAGAGCTCGAAACTAAAATGGAAACGCTAGAGGCTAAAAAGAAAGTCTTACGTCAACGTCGCAAAAAGATCCTCAAAGCTGACCTCCCACGGCTACGCGAACGAGCAAAAACCGTACGCCAACTACGTAAATACGAGGCCGCTTTCGATCAGGTCGCTCGGCAATACGGCGACCCGTACTTTGTCATTGCCAAAGCCTCTTTGACTAAATTCAGCGTAAGCTTTCTCAATGGCACCTCCGGGAACCTCCAAGAAGACATGCTCAATCGTCTCGATGACGTCGAAGACTACCTGCAAGACATCACCGATCCCGAAAAGGCCAGAACCGCCAGCGGCAAGCTAGGCGATTCACTACGATGGCTGGATGACGCCGGCCAAACACCGTCACTCGTCACCGCCGTTCGATCAAAACATTCGCAACCGAACGCTTATCTATCGATCCGCAGCGATTTGATCAACAACCTTGTCGCGCAAACCATTTCTGATCGTTCCCCTCTCCGGCAAAAAGCATTTGGCCGATTGGTGCGAGGCTGCACCGAAACCAACGGCAACGTAACGCTGCAACTAATTGACGATCCAAATCAAATCCAAGCCCGACTTCGGCTCGATGCGTCAGTCGCATCAGACGCATTTGTGCAAGAAGGCAAGGTACAAGTCTTTACAAATTCTCACGGAACCATATCGGCGGATCGTCGCATATCCATTGGGCTCGATGGCGTCCAATGGGATGACACACAGGTCGATGCTCGTTTCCAATCAACCTTCGCCGGCACTAACTCGAAATTCGGATTCGTCAATCGCATCGCGGAAAAGGCTTTCACTAAAAACCAATCCCGCGCCGACGAATTCACCGAAGGGCAAGCCAGAGATCAGGCGTTGACGCAATTCAACGAGCGCACGGAAAAACCGCTCAGCGACGCAAACCAGCAACTCGTTACCTTCCAGCAAAAGGCCCTCAACAAATCCAACATGCTGCCAGCAATTCGGCTTAACTCCACCCATGATCGCATCAACGTGGTCGTCAAACAAGAAACTAACGCCACCCTTGCAGCTCCCGATCGCCCGCACGAATTTGGTGTCAACCCACAGGTAAGCCTGCGAATTCACGACACGATATTATCAAACTATTTAGATCCGATGTTCAGCGGAAAAACGTTCACCAACGAAGAACTGGCCGCTCAAATCGAGCTGATCACCGGCGAGGCACCTGCGGGGCTGGTCGGCGAAAATGAAGACGGCGAACCCGTCGAAGAGTTCTCGATCGGTTTCACGCGGATCCGTCCAATTCAAATTGAGTTTGAAGAACAAACAATTCGAGTCGTCGTATCAGGCCAACGGTTTTCACAGGGCGGCAATAAAATCAACGCCGGGATGAAAATCATGATGAATTTCAAAGTACATAACGAAGGCGGACAACTAAAATTTGGGCGAGACGGTAAAGTAGAGTTTGAGTTTATCGACCCCAAACGAACGACACCCGCGTTGATTGCATTCCGCCGGCTGCTCGACGAAAACCTCAATGAAAACAAAGAAACAGACCAAGTAGAAACCGACTTGCCTGCCAACTTCATTCCGGTCGATCAAGTACCCGCATTGGCAGACAGCCCAATTGCCAAACAACTTCGCCTGGTCCAGTTCCGCAGCGACAACGGTTGGTTGTACCTAGGATGGAACCGCGAGACCAATGCGTCGGAGCCCTTTGGATGGATTTATGATCTGCCTGCCATCTGGAACCGGTAGACTTCCCAAAGACAATGCTGAATATCTTGACGGTTGACAATCGAAGCCCACCGCTCGGACATCCGGCTTGAAGATCCAACAAAAGAATCAAAACAATTTAATTTACAATTCGATTTTCAACTTTGAAACCGGCACCGCTTGGCGCCCCGAACACGGTAAGAACATCATGGCAGCTAAAAAAATCAAATCGTCAAACACCACCGCAACCAAAAAATCGGCCAAAAAAAAGGCGACCAAAAAAGCTCCGGTAGCTAAAGCCAGCAACAGAGCAGCGGCCGCCAAAACAGCGGGAAAGAAAACTGCTGCCAAGCGAACCGCCGCCAGCAAAGCGACCGCAACGAAAACGAAGAAAACGACAAAGTCTTCCGCAAAGTCACGCTCGAAAGCGTCAAGCGTCGACGGCATCCTAAAACGATACCAAAAAGAGCGAGTGACTCAAGAAACGAAACTGGTTTCAGTACGCAGCCAAATCAAAGACCTGACAAGCAAGATTCAAGCTTTTCAAAAACAGATCGTCAAACTGAAATCGCAACAACTCGACACCGAAAATTCGATCTGCACCATGGACATTCGACGAGACCAAGAGGTGGCTGGGTTGTTGTCTTCCATGGGCATTAACTTAGACAGCATTGCCTCCGCAGGTGAGGGTGTTGGCAAAAAGAAAGTCGACAAGCCAACGCCGCTATTTGACGCAGCGATAGAAAGCACCGACCCTGAACCAAAGAAAGCGTCTGCTTCGAATACTTCGAACAAGCCAACCGTCGACGTCTTGATCGCCGACACCAAGTAACCCTCATCCCGCATGGCTATCACAACTCACCGGCCAAACTGAACGCATCTTTGGGGAGTTACCTCGGTCAATTCCGACGAGGCAGAAGGATTTAAGTCTAAACCATATTTCGAAGTGGCCACGAAACACCTCAGGCAAGTTACTTGCCCCGGTTCCGCCGAGAACTTAATCGCTG
>JALZWN010000134.1 GCA_023300235.1 Mariniblastus sp. | reverse complement strand
GTAAGACGCCATCGCACGAGCATAGAAATCTGAGAACTCGACTTCGTTGTAGGGATTGCGTTTGGCCGGTGCGTAGCGGTCGTGAATCGTCCGCATAACAGCCAAGACCATTTGCTCAGTCAAAATAGCGAAATTGCATTGGATGTAACTCCTAAGCAAAAACCAATTGGCCAAGCACCAGCATAGACACCAAAACGAAAAGCACGCCCAATGTTTTTTCCAAGGTATGCTGCGAAATCTTGGTCGCGATAAACGGACCAATTTGCCCGCCAATGATGACGCCGGGCGCCGTAAACACAACTAGGCTCAACACGGTGGACAATGTGTCCCCGCCAGTAGACACAAAATGAATCAGGTGGCCAACAGCAGCAACCATCGCCGTAAACGCGACGGCAAACACGCTCGTCGCGACCGCTACCTTACTTGGTATTTTGCACCGCTGAAGTAGGTAGTAACTGTTCAGTTCTCCAAGGCCGGTCGAGATCATTCCCGTCAAGAAGCCGCCAATCACTGCGAAAAATGCACCTAACTTTTTGCTGCTGACCGTGTAGTAAAACGTCTCGCCCGCCGCGGACGTGAGGCAGGAAGCCGCCTCTGGATCGTCCTTAGTCGCCAGCCCGTTGGCTTCGCCTTCAGCACTCACTGGCTTGGGGGCTCGTAGCAAACTGAACGCCACTGCCAACAGCCCCACCCCAAGCAGCCCTTTTAGAATATTCGGGTTCACGTAGTTGGCCGCAACCACGCCAAGCATCGCCATCGGCATGGAAAACACCAAAATTGACTTGGCTAATCGAAAGTCCACCAGTTTACGTCGCAAGTACGCGATCAAACCGCTCGTAAATCCAAACACCTCCGTAATCAACCCAACACCGATCGCGACTTCGGGCGGCAAGCCGAGCCCCAGCAGAAGGATCGGAGCAAAAAAGGTTGCGCCACCCACGCCGGACGACATCGCAATCGTTGCAATGACGATTGAAATCGGAAACATAAACCAGTTGTCAAATACCATCTTCCGTTACCTCGTATCAAGTATCCACTATTGCAAAAACACTTTTATTTATTAACTGTCAGTTGACTTTAAAATGTTTGAAATTCGACCCTAGTAATCGTTCGCTGCGAATCACCGCACCGTGAACTTATCGCGATGGGACTCGCTGTGTTTGTGTTCCAGCGGGTCGTTCCCGGCGTCCTGACACTTGCCAATTTGGGCGGCGTACATGCGGGCACCTGGGACGGCTGAAACACCATGAGCGATCATGCTAAACACAACGGTCAGCACTGAGATCGTCAGTATCTGCTGTCCGTGGGGCAGATTAAATTCTCCGACGACCAAGAGTGCAAACAATAGCGATGCCAAACCGCGTGGACCAAACCAACCGACAAACAGTACCGTTGCAGGCTTCAGCTTTAATCCAATCAACGCCAGAGCAGTTGGTAGTATTCGAATCAAGGTTAGGCTTAGCAGTGCATACAGGTAGCAATTTGCGTCTGCGGTTTCGATCGCAGGAACCAAAGCGATCATTCCGAACAGTAAAAATGTCGCCAATCCAAACAGTTGCCCTTCTGCTTCTCCAAAGTCGCGTAGCGGTTCACCAATGCTGCTGGCAAATCCGGAGATGGCCATCCCGCCCACGAACGCGGCAATAAAACCGTTGCCGCCGACTTGGATGGCGCCCGCCCAAGCAACGATCGCCAACGCGACGCCAGAGAGTCGCAAAAAGTTCTCGTTAATGAGCGCTCGTCGTTTAGCGACTCTCAGCAGATAGCCCCCACCGAATCCGACGACGATTCCAACCACTGGACCAAATGTGACTTGCATCAACCAGTACACCAGCCAATTCGAATGCTCGGCTCCTTCGACGCTGACTGATGCTAATGCCGCAAACAGCATCACCAACGGCAAAACGATTCCATCGTTAAGCCCGCTTTCCACATTCAGTGCCTGCCGAATCCGGACAGGCACGACGGGACTCGACACGACCGCTTGGCCGAGCGCGGCATCGGTCGGGGCGAGTATCGCGGCAAGCACTGCTGCTTCCCAGATTGAGAATTCAGCAAACATGAATCTGGCGATGACCGCGCCAAGCAACACCGTGAGTGGGAGGCTGATTCCCAAAAGACGCACTGGAACCTTATGTTCCCGGAACAGCAGCGGCAAATTGATTCGCGATGCATCGATGAACAGAACGATGACCAATGTCAATTCCGCAACGAGCTCCAACGATTCTTTGGCAAACTCTTCTTCGACCAAATCCTTGAACAGCAAAGCAATTAAAACCCCTGCCCCAGTAAATACCATAGGCGGTGTAATTAACGAGTTGTCAAATTTCGACGACACCAACCCGAACATAAACGTCACGACGCCGATGACCAGCAGTAGCTCTTCCATTAGATCGCTCTCGCGTTCGGTTGTTTTTGTGTCATGGTCAAATGGAGAATGGGTTGAAACACGGAGGCCCAGAGTTCACAGAGAAACTCAACAACCGGTTAGCCTCCGCGTTTATCTTCTTCGACATCATTCTCGAACAGCATTGCGTCTGAAACACCTGCCCGGTTCCGGATGGTCAGACGACTACTAATGAAACCCAAATTCTTCAAGGGTGATCTCTTCATGCGTGGACGTGAACGGTGTGAACTGCTTACGCTCATGATCAAAAAAATGTTCCTTGATTCGGTCGTAGTTTTCATCGGCTCGTTCTTTTCCAATTCGAAACAAGTCCGGAATGTACTCCGTCGCGCTCAACGGCCAAAGCTCATCCATTTTGAAATTGACGTGCATGTAATTATCCCCCAGCAAAAACTTTAGCGGCAAGTGCACGCCTTGCGTTTGTGCAGTCCCCATCACGTCCGCAACTCGCGGTGCCCAATAGAGCAATCCCGCATCGGCCCCCGGCGGCGCCAGCGAAGATTCAGCCTTGCCTGTCCCAATCGACAGCAGGTGGATGTCGTCAATTTCGTAATCCATCGAATTGTATTGGTGGTCTGTGTCGCCGTTGTGGTGCTTTTCGAAATGCTGAATCCGAATGGCTTCTGCAAAACTAAGCAAGCTAGGATCGTTCGCCCACAACCCTCCATCAACGTAATCTTTTCCATTGATCCGTCGGTGAGGGAAATAGGTTGGCGCTGCCGTCGACGCAATTACGGCCTCTGCAATTTTCACGTCTTGATCGTGAACGGCTTTAGGAAGATGCCGAGAGCGGAACACGTGGGGCTCGCCATCAGTCAAGTTTAACGTTGGAAGAATCAAGCGAGTATGATTGACATCCTTAAGCGTTTTCCCGCGAAAGGCCGACTCAAACGCTTCCTCCAAGGCGAACGGGCAAAAGTTGGCACGAAAGGCAGTCGCCAAATCTCCACCAGTCTTCCAGTTGAAAATCTTATTGGCAATCGGAAATACAAACCGCATCAAGCCCTTGGCTTTATACTTTGACCTCGGCGAGAAAATTTGTTTTCCGTAGTCCCGATAGAAGTTATTCATTTCCTCAGCCGATCGCCCCGACGCCAACCCTGCCGCGATGATGCCGCCTGTCGAGGTACCGGCAATTAAATCAAAACAGTCAGAAAGCGGGCGGCCAAGTTTCTGCTCAAGTTCCGCCAAGTAGGCTGTCACAAACGCGCCACGTATGCCCCCACCGATTAGGGATAGAATTTGAAATCTCGCCATGGAGTTTTGTCCTTATGAAAGAGTGTAAATTGGGCCGGGATACTTAATCGACGGGTTAAGCAGTAAAGTTGTATCGCAATCGCAATGAGACTGCCTAGTTACTCGTTTTATTGCAATCGCGAATTGGAAATGGAATCGCAATTTGGAATTGTAAACGGTTTGTTCGCTACCATGTCGTAGATCTGACACATCAGAGGGTCTTTCAAAACGAGGTCATCCTCAAAATCTTTGAGGAAAAACTTCAATCCGCAGGCGGTAAAAAATCGTCGCAGGATAAACTTAACCGCTGAGCTCCCGGATTGTGCAGCACGCCTTCTGTTGCCAACTAGGAGGACGACCGAAACTGCGATCCCCCACGGGGGGAAGCGACTCTGTCCAAAAGTTCTTCGATGTCCATTTTCCCCGTCTGCCATAGATGCTAGTCTTTTTCGGGTAGCTTATTGTCTTCCGGCAGCGTTGATTCCGCAGGCTTCGCACTACCAGGAAAGTGAGTTCGCGGGTCATTTTCAGGACGCGTCACCATTAAGTTGCCAGCCCAACGTTCACCGAGTTTGTCTTCCATCCAAGTCAGCGGGCGGTTGATCCAACTGAATTTGCGGCGGTTTGCTTGCACGAAAAGTGCGAAGGGCAAACTAGCACAAACCAGAATCGACAAGCCCACCACGAGGCGGAGCGACCCAAAGGGAATTGGCACAAAGTATGACAGCACAAGCACAGCGCCAATAAACTTCAAAAAGAATTTCGGTAATTTCATTTGAGACATTCTAATTTAATTTCCACAGCTTCGAACACGCACAACTTACTGGCAATTGCGTCGGAGCAGAATCACAAATAAAAACAATTTCTTAGTGTAAGTAAATCGCTTTTCGTTCGACTACATCTTCACAGCGTAGACTCGATGGAGAACAACTCCCTCCCACCACAAAGAGTCCCTCACTGAACTCTTGAGTACAGCCTTTTTTTTCCCAAGACCTTAGCCGAAAGCCAACCCCATGTTCATACGAGCTCTACTAGTCGCCATGATACTGTTTGGACTGTGGGGTGCTGGCCGATTGTCCTACGAACAACACCAATCGGGCGAAGCATGCCCAGTTCTCGGCGACACTGTGCCGGCGTGTTACATCGCGTTTGGCGGTTACATTTTGATCGGCTTGGGCGCCGCGGCTTATTTGGCGCTGGGAGGATCACTCGGAAACTATTTATTTTGGAGTGGACTCGGCATCGCAGGCGGTCTGGCGGCATTGGCTTCGGTACTTGAATTAATCAAGGGAGACGTTTGTCCGGTTGCGTTTGGTTCAGTGCCGATGTGCTACATCTCTTTCGCGTTTACCGCGGTGATCGGCGTGCTTTACTGGATTCAGTTAAGTCCTGCTTCAGCTCCGCTTTCAAATTGAATGATTGAATCATGACCACCCAAACCGAATTTCGATCCTGCAATCTTTGCGAAGCGATTTGCGGGCTAAGCATCGAGCACGATGGCAGCAAAGTCATCTCGATCAAAGGCGACAAAGAAGATCCGCTCAGCCGAGGGCACATCTGCCCCAAAGCGATCGCGCTTCAGGATATTCACGCCGACCCAGACCGGTTGAAGACGCCGATGCGCCGCACCGAAAGCGGATTCGAACCGATCAGCTGGGACGATGCGTTTGACTTGGTCGAATCGAAACTCACCGAAATCCGAAAGCAACACGGCGACGATTCGGTGGCGCTCTATCTGGGCAACCCGACGGTTCACAATTCTGGCGCATTGCTGTTTCAAAAGTATCTAAAACAAGCACTCAGCACTCGCAATCGTTTCGCCGCAACTTCGGTTGATCAGCTTCCGCACCACTTCGCGGCCAGCCACATGTTTGGACACGGGTTGATGATCCCGATTCCCGACATCGACAACACGGACTACATGTTGATTTTGGGAGCCAACCCCGCTGCGTCCAACGGCAGCCTGATGACGGCGCCGGATGTCAAAAACAGACTCAAGTCAATCGTCAAGCGAGATGGCAAGGTGATCCTGATCGACCCTCGCCGCACTGAATCTGCAAAACTCGCCAGCGAGCATCATTTCATTCGCCCCGGCACCGACGTGTTCTTGCTGGCCGCGATCCTGAACAATCTGTTTCAAAACGATGCCGTGCAGCTCGGTCGCTTAAACGAATTCACCAAAGGCGTCGATCAACTCAAATCAGCCGTCGCCGAATTCACATCCCAAAACGTTTCTGAAATCACCGGCCTGGATTCAGCCACGATCGAAAATATCGCCGCTGAATTTGCAGCCGCCAAACGAGCGGTCGTCTACGGGCGAATGGGAGTTTCTACGCAACCCCACGGTGGGCTTTGCCACTGGTTTATCAACGCGATCAATCTGATCACCGGAAACCTCGATCGCACCGGTGGGCAAATGTTTGCCCACCCCGCAGTGTCGTTGGTCGGGAAATTGGGAACCGAAAACGAATTCGGTCGTTGGAAATCAAGAGTCCGCGGTTTACCAGAATTCGAAGGCGACTTACCGGTTGCCGTTTTGGCGGAAGAAATATTGACACCCGGCGAAGGGCAGATCAAAGCCCTCATCACCAGTTCCGGCAATCCGGTGCTGTCAACGCCCAACGGTGTTCAGCTTGAACAGGCCATTGAGCAACTCGACTTCTACGTCGCTCATGACATCTACATTAACGAAACGACTCGGCACGCGGACTTGATCCTGCCTTCGCCAAGTGGCCTAGAAACCGATCACTACGATTTCATCTTTCTCGCGTTTGCCGTGCGAAACGTCGCCAAGTATTCACCGCAACTGTTCGCTCCGGTGGAAGGATCAATGTACGACTGGCAGATCATGAAAGAGTTGTCGCTGCGATTGATGCCCAAAGGGAAATTTTTCCAAAAGGCGTTACTGCGTTGGCTAACTCCAGATCGCTTGCTGGACCTTGGACTGAAGACGGGGCCTTATGGTTGGGCAAAAAGTTGGTTCAAGGGGCTTTCGCTTAAACAACTTAAAGCCAACCCGCACGGGATTGATCTTGGAGAACTGAAGCCAGTTTTGCCAAAAGGATTACGAACATCCGATCGAAAAATCAACGCGGCCCCGCAAGTCTATATCGACCACCTAAATCGAGAGTTGTTGCCTGAGCTGAAAGCCGAAACAGAAAGCCGCCAGAACGCAGCCGCCAACGATTTCTCGCTGATCGGTCGTCGTCACCTGCGAAGCAACAACTCTTGGATGCACAATTCGCAGCGGCTTGTTAAAGGCGCCGATCGCTGCACGCTGATGATGAATCCTGCCGACGCAGAGAGGTTAGACTTGGTCGCCGGATCCGCGGTCGCCATCACCTCCAGTGTCGGTTCCGTCAAAGCTCCCTTGGAGGTGACCGACGAGATCATGCCCGGCGTCGTCAGCCTGCCGCATGGCTACGGACATCATCGCCCCAACACAAAGCTTTCGATCGCGTCACAACATGCGGGAGTCAGCATCAACGATTTAACCGACGATAAAATCGTCGACAACTTAACCGGCAACGCTGCGTTTTCAGCGCAAACGGTCCAGATCGAGGCAGCCAACGATGAGTAACCACGATAAAATTGAACGCAAGATCACCGGTTCCATGACCGCCGAAATCCACGGCGACTTGAACGAAATCGAGTCGCCGCTGTTCGCCATCAATTGGTTCGATACTCGAATCGCAATCATTTACCACTTATATAACTTGCTCGCTGCTGGCCGAGTTTTCAAGATCGGCGGCAAGCCACTATTCAAAGGTAAGTGCCAGAAAAAGATTTCAGGCAACACCGAACTCGCCCGCGACTATCTGTTGATCGTAAACTATCCGTCAGGGCATCGCCTGCTTGATTTGCTCGCAGACAAATGGTTTCAGTTGATGAGTGTTCTTCGGATCGCTGCGGTGAATCGGTTTTCATTTGTCCTGCACCAACGCCAAGGCGAGCCTCAGTTGCTGCCCAAAACCAAAGCGGCTTTCGATTCGAGAGAGCATTACGCGGTGTTGCAAATTCAAATTCCGCATAATGAAAATAATCCAGCGAAAGATTTTGATTTTCCCGCCCTCAAGCAACTGGCCGGTCGGCACGAGGTAGAAGTCTTCTTTGCCAGTCGTGTTGCTGGGCAGGTTGTGATCGCCAAAGACAACCAGGACGAATCAGACCGGCTACCCTTTGTGACTGCCGTGACGGTCCTTATTAAAGCGTCGGCGCAGAAGAATCTCTTGGATTGCTTCGCCGCAAACCAAGTAGAAAGTTTGCTGCCAATGGGCGCGAATTACTTTGCTGCACCTATTAAACGGACGATGTAACGTGAGATCTATCGTCATCACCGGGGTTTCATCCGGCATCGGCTACGACGCAGTTCGTCATTTCGTTTCTCAGGGCTACCAAGTTTTTGGAAGCGTGCGAAAACTTGCCGACCAGCAGCGACTAGAATCTGAGTTCCCGGAACGCTTCAAATGTTTTTTGTTTGACGTAGTTGATCGCGATGCCATCCAAGCCGCTGCCGACGAGATCAAGAATTTGCTCGACGGCAACTTGCTGACTTGCTTGTTCAACAACGCGGGCGTTGCCTTAGCGGGCCCCATGCAATTGGTTGACAGCGAAGCGTTTGATCGTCAGTTGTTGGTCAACGTCAGCGGGGCAAGGAACGTGATCAACGCTTTCCTGCCGCTGCTGGGCGCGTCTCTCGATCGGCCTTCCAGCCAGAAACCCGGCAAGATCGTCAACAACAGTTCGATTTCGGGCTTCATCAACACGCCGATTAACGGATCGTATTGCGTTGCCAAGCACGCGATCGAAAGTTTGGGAGAAGTCTACCGGCGCGAATTGATGATGTACGGCATTGATGTGGTCGCCGTTCAGTCCGGCCCGATCCAGTCACAGATCTGGAACAAAGCCGACGGTGCGTTGGATGAGTTCAAGGCCACCGATTACGGGCCGATGATTAGCAAGACCGAAGCGATCATGGATGCGGCTGAGCAAATCGCTCAGCCGGCAGAGGTCTTTTCACGTCTCGTGCAAAGCATCATAGAAAATCCCAAGCCGAAAACGGCTTACGTGATCCACAAGCAACGTTGGCGACTGCAGGTGATGCGCTGGCTACCCAAGCGGTGGCTCGACCGCCTAATGCACAAGAAGCTTTCATAGGTATCCCAACGGATAAACGAATCATAACTGCACGCTTGTTTATGGCTCTCTTTTCCCGCCCCCCTGAGATAAATTGATCCCTACGTCTTGTGCTAGATATTGAACGGCGAAAAGTCTAACCAACCGGAGTCGGTAACCGTTTTGGCCGCAGCAACTACTTGCGCGGCAAAGATGCTGGTACTGCCCGATTCTACAACGTGCTGTTTCAGTCGTCGACGAAACTCTTTGCAAACAGCATCCATTGCGAGGCATGCATTGTCTTGGACCGAGCGGTCGATAGTTTGCTTGGACATACTTCCCTCCGACACTGGATTTCCAAGTTAGAAGCATAGAAAATACGCGAATACGGATCAAGGATTTTCAAAAGCGATCGTGCTGCAAACATTCGCTAAGGCGGTTTTTTACAGGCCCTGCTTTAAGGAAAATTTTGGCGACCGGCCCACAGGCTAGGCAATCACGCATCCCATGCGTGGCTTTCATGTACTAAAAACAACGGTTTTGTACTGGAAATTGTATTTTTAAATTTCACAAAAAGGGGGTGTGATTCGTGAATTTCACGGTGCTAAAAAATGCGATCCATGAACGGCATATTGCGGGAAAGAGCCTGCGTAGCAATGTGCCTGGCAAGCCTCCAAGTTGCGATCAAGCCCCTGAGCGGTTCGAGAAGCTGAAGCAAAAAGTTAACGCTCTCGAAACAAAGCCTTTTTTATGGCATCCGCAACGCTGTCTTCATTGGTTTCCGGCCCAACGACGCGCCCTCTCGACAAAGCCTGCTACCGCAAGAAGAATAATTGCAATTACGAAAAACCAAGAACTTCAAAAACGCCACTTCAAGCGACTGAAGCGTTAAGTCGAACGGAACTATTGGCGTTTAACGTTGTTTAGAGAAAAGAACCTAGTCGAAACCGGCTTGTCCCCAAAATCACAGCCCACTCAAAAGAAAAGATTCACATGAAACCCGTCTTTGCCCGTCGACCAGATCTGAAATCAGCGAAACCTTGCTGGGGTTCATCCTTTTTCGCCGTTGTCATGTGCCTTTTGATGGCAGGCGTAGCACAAGCGCAACGTACCGGCGGCGGTAGCAGGGGATACGTACAACGCAACTCTGGAGCGCTGGATCTATTGCGTTCGGAGGCCATTCTGGCGGAATTGGAAATTGTTGATTTCCAGCTGGAAGAACTGAAAGCCTTGGGAAAAGAATTCAAAAAAGAGCAACACGATTTAATGCTTAACACGCGACAACAAATGCGTGGAATGAACGAACCAGAACGGAGTGAAAGATTCGACAGCATGAATGATGAAATTACTTCCATGAAAGACAAATACACAAAAACAATCTTAGGCAAACTACTGCCTCACCAAGCTACAAGATTTAAGCAGCTCCTTTTCCAAATGCAAATGCGACTTAAAGGCACCGGAAAAATGGGAGACAATTTGTCAAAAGAACTTAAACTGAGCGATGCCCAGAAAGAGCAGCTGAAAGAAAAAAGGGAAGAGGTACTCGAAAAGCTGGCTCTAAAAATCAAAAAACTCCGTGACGAAGCTTCGAAAGAAATTTTCTCCTCAGTCCTGACTCCCGAACAAATGTCGAAGCACAAAGAACTGATTGGCGCGGACTTCGAATTCTCAGGCAGCGACGATCGCGGTGGACTTAGCACGCCAGCCAAACCTGATTCGCCAAAGCCGCAATCAGCAACGGAATGACCCCCATGTTGCGAAATCCCGCATCCAATCTTCGATGGCTCGCACGCTCTACTTACCGTGCGGGCATCTCCGGCTGCGGTCATTACTCAAGTTGCTGTGCCGGCATTCCCGGCGATGCCAAAGAAAACAACGATGGCGTTGCTCGACTTACTGTCCAGCACAACAAGACGACTCGGCGATAGATCCGCCAAGCTTGTGTTAGATTCGGTTTGGATATGCGGTGCCCAATGACGGTGACCAATACACCTTGCATTCATGTCTTGGAACTCCGTTCGGCTCGGCTTACACATCGCAGCTTTGTGTCTTCATAAAAAACAGGCCTAGGTGGTTCCATGGGCTTATTTTGTTTTGCGATGCTCCTTGCCGACAAAGAGATTCGATCCATGATTTTCAGGTTGCCTGAGTCGAGTCCCGCTGATTGACCGGATCCAATAGGCTTCGCCCTTTTTTACGCAGTTGGTTCAGGATTTTAGTCCCGGTTTTGAAAACTCTCTGATAGGAAAGCAATCCGTTTGCTTTATGGAATTCGACGCTGTTTAGTCTTTCAATCAACTTTGCCGGATCGTGTGCCACTCGACATTGTTGCTGAAACTGAAGGAAGTGTTCAGCGACTTTCTGATACCGCGAACGGCTGGTAAACCATTTCGATTTGACCTTGAGCAAGTTGGAGTGATAGACATCGTAATTTTTGAACTCCCGTTCAAGAATTGGCACGATTTGCCCAATTTCTTTTTCGGGAATTCTTATGTAGTAACCTTGCTCAGGAAATGAAAAAGGAACCCAGTCATCGGCGATGATAACCGGCACCCGTTCAAGCAGAATGGATTCGAAAATCCTGTGAGAGTAAGCGGCGATTCCCCTCGGACATAGCACGAACCAGCTGTTAATTATGTCTTGGACGTACTGGTTTTGCTCGCCCTCTGTATGGTTGTACCATCGGTCAATTTCAACAACTTTCCAATCCCCCCCAGAAGTCGATCCGTAGAGGGAAAAGAGTTTTTTACGCAAACGGTGGGACCGGGAGCCAACGAAATTGAATAGTAACTGAGCCTGGCTTGGGCACGTCATGGGCGCGATTTCAACCGCCTTGTTTGGCGCTTCTAAGTGGGGCCATGACAGGTGTAATTTTGAATCAAAACACTGCGGCGGTAACGAACTGTAAATCCCTGGCAGCACCCCCAATGGCTGGTCTTCGAAGTTAAGGGCAAACAACAATCCGCCTTGCGCCTGAACCCTCGTAAGCAGTTTTCGGCAGTCGGAAAGTTCTTGCCTACTAGACTTTCGAGAGATCGTATCCGAATAAAGGACCAAGTCAGCCTGTTCGATCTGATCGACAATTTGGAAACTTGCACCTGGGATCGACTGGGCTAGTTCGTCTTTAACCCGCAGCATGAACGCCTTTTCCCAATCCGCAGCACGTGAGGACTGTACGAAAGCCAGTTTCTTCATTGATTGGAAAGGAATCATTGGGGGCATACATTTAAACAGATTTTAAGAGTAGGCAGTTACTATAGTTAGGCAGCCTCTGGGCAAACCAACTTTTTTAGAAGTGGCGGGGGTAAACGAGCTTGGCAATCACCTAGCATGATTATGTCGGTCTTGTCGAATTTTAGGATTGTATGACATAAGCAGGGGCAGGGTTTTCCAATGCGGCAAAGCTCCGTTGAGACGAGTTTTAACAGCCCTGTTTTAACAGCCCTGTTTTGAGGAAGATTTGGTGCCGGCCCGCAGGCCAATCACTCATCGAAGCATTCCACGCATGGACTTCATGCACGACAGGCTAAGCCGTTGCTAACACCGAACGTGAGTGAGGGAACCTGCCTGATGATGGGCAATGAACTTGGACCTGTGCTGTGAGCTATCCGGATCACAAACGAGGTTGATTCTGATTTTAAACGCGGAGTCGCGAAGGACACGCAGGAATTCTCATTCGATGGCTGAGTGTTTTTTCGGCGATTGTTGCCCTTTGCCGCACGAAGAAAACTCCTGCCCGAGAAATTTCCGTCTTCAATTTTGGCAAGAACACTTCAATAAAAAAGAATGCACGCCACCCCCATACCGAGGAGTGTTATCTGGGCACTCACGGTTGGATTCCCGTCGATCCAACGTTCGGAAAAGGGAAATTCAATCGGCTAATTGGTTTTGGAAAACCAAGCAACTACTCGTTGGTAGACACTGGCGCAATGAATGAACTGCGTCCACAGCGTCCCATTTAATTCTGCCCTCGCTGTAAGGTTTGGCCTTCCTAACCGTCCCCCACCCTGTGTCCACTTTCGTATTAAGAAAGGTTTACCCTGTGGAATCGTTGTTTTTTGCTGGTTTGATTTTGTTTTATTTGGTGCTGCAGATCTGGATATTGCCAAAACTGGGTTTCAATACATGAATGAGCGGAGATTGCGACCTCGGTTCGAGGTTAGACGAAGGCTCAAAAGCAGTTATGGAAAACGAGTATTTCAAGGGTATAGATCAAAAAAACTAACACAAAGCTTGATTGATTGTTGATTTCGAAACACGGAGGCACGGAGCACACAGAGAATCCTCAGCTGGCGTCCTCAGACTCTGAGATCTCTGTGCCTCTGTATTTTCGAAATGCGGCGGGCAGCAATACGACCCTGCATGCCGTATCCACTTCCATGTCCGCGAGTACTGGAAGCTGACTTTTTGACGAGTGCTGTGTAGGCGGGGCAGGCGAAGATGGTCTCGGCGATGCGGCCGTGTTTCACAGCTAAGGTTAATCATTAAACTTACTCGTCGGAGTGGACGCTGGTGGCGTCGAGGATTCTGCGTTCTGCATCGAAGACGATTTCAAAGAGACCGCCCCGCTTGCTATCGGTGATGAAGCGTTCGGTGGCTGCGTCTACGGAATAGGTTCCCCCCCCCCCACCTTGCCGATCGTCTGATTATCAAAAAAACTGACTGACTGACTGACTGACTGAGCCTTAGGTTGCCAGACCTGTCACGACCAGCCAAAAGGACCTGTCTCTCTAGCAACCGATGCTTTGACAGCCTATTTTTTTTCAAAATTGAAAGGTTGCCCCGACTGACTCGTCCACCCGTCCGATTCAACTAAAAACCGTTAAAGCACCGCAGATTTGGAATGCCTGATGAGCACAAATGAGCAGGAACAACCGAACGACACGCCGCAAAAATCTAGCTGGTGGAAATTTGGAATCTTTGCGCTCGTCGCAATCATTGCCGTAGTACTTTACACGCAGTTCGGATCGTATCTGTCGTTAGCAAGTTTGGCAGATCAGGAATCAGCGCTGAGAGACTACCAAGTTCAGCATCCCGTTTTAGTATTCGCGATCGCTTTCTTGGTCTACGTTGCCGTTACGGGCATGTCACTGCCGGGGGCAGCAGCTTTGACGCTGATGTACGGTTGGTATTTCGGGTTCGCTGAGGGACTTTTGCTTGTTAGCTTCGCGTCGACACTGGGCGCAACGGTGGCGTTCTTGCTTAGCCGATACCTTTTCCGAGAAGCGATCATGAGTCGCTTTGGCAGTCGGCTTGAGAAATTCAACGAATCGTTAGAACAAGAAGGGGCCTTCTACCTGTTCACATTAAGGTTGATCCCAGCAGTTCCTTTTTTTATCGTCAACGCGGTGATGGGACTGACACCTCTAAAGACCAGTACGTTCTGGTGGGTGAGCCAACTTGGAATGCTCGCGGGGACGATTGTGTTTGTTTATGCTGGCTCCAGCGTGCCGAACCTTACGACCCTAGCCGACAAAGGTGTTAACGCTGCATTTTCGCCAGCTCAAATGATGCAGTTAGTCGGTGCGTTCGTGCTGTTGGGTGTATTCCCTTTGGTTGCTCGATGGGCAATCAAATTCTGGAAAAAGAGTCCTTCGCAGCAACCCGCATCGTAGCCGGAACCAACCCAACGCATCAAACATAAACTCAATTTAAAAAACCATCAACGAGGAAACCAAAATGTCTGAATCAATCGTCCAATTGCAACCCTTTGATGAGCACAACCAAAAACTTCAATCCAATGTCCATCCGCCAAAATGGTTAAATCCCCAACCTCAGGGTGGCTACCACTTGGTGGTCATCGGAGCCGGCACGGCAGGCCTAGTTACCGCGGCCGGTGCCGCTGGACTCGGGGCTCGTGTTGCACTCATCGAACGTGAGTTAATGGGCGGCGATTGCTTGAACGTTGGCTGTGTGCCATCCAAGGGCGTGATCGGTGCGGCTCGCGTTGCGGCCACCGTCCGTAACGCAGCATCGTTTGGCGTCAACGTCCCCGATGGAGCGGCGGTCGATTTTGATAAAGCGATGGCTCGGATGCGTAAAAAACGTGCCGACATCAGCCCCGCAGATTCCGCTCAGCGTTTTGCTGATCTGGGAATCGATGTCTTTTTTGGACAAGGTAGTTTTGAAGATGACGGCACGGTTTCCGTCACAACATCTTCAGGAGCAGTAACCAAACTTAAATACAAAAAAGCCGTGATCGCCGCTGGGGCTCGCGCTGCCGCCCCACCAATCAAAGGCATGGACTCGATCGACTACCTGACCAACGAGAATTTGTTTTCATTGACGGAACTGCCCAAACGATTCGGCATCATCGGCAGTGGTCCGATCGGAAGCGAGATGGCTCAGTCGTTTGCCCGTTTCGGTAGCGAAGTTTTCCTGTTCGAACGTTCGGACCACATTCTTTCTCGGGAAGACGCCGACGCGGCTGATGTCGTTCAGAAGCAATTCGTCAAGGACGGAGTCAACCTAGTTTTAAATGCCGAGGACATGGAACTTTCCCCGTCCGGCGACCAGATCAGCGTCAAAGTCATGCAAAATGGCGTTGCCAATGAAGTTGTCGTTGACCAATTGCTAATCGCGGTTGGACGAGCCCCGAACATCGACGGCCTGAACCTGGAGAAGGTGGATGTGAAATATCACAATCGAGGCATCGAAGTTAACGATAACATGCAGACGACCAACCCTCGTATTTACGCAGCGGGTGATATTTGTTCCAAGTATCAATTCACCCATGCGGCAGACTTTCAAGCTCGTATCGTGATCCAGAACGCGTTGTTTGCCGTCGGTCCATTTGGCAAAAAGAAAGCCAGCGACCTAATCATCCCATGGGCAACTTACACATCGCCCGAGATTGCTCACGTGGGCATGTACCCAAACGATGCTAAAGAAGCTGGCGTCGAAATCGACACGTACGTCCAGCAACTAGAGCATGTCGACCGAGCCATTCTAGAAGGGACCGACGAAGGCTTCGTCAAAATTCACACCGAAAAAGGAACCGACAAAATCGTGGGAGCGACGATCGTGGCAGAAAACGCGGGTGATCTAATATCTGAAATTTCTGTTGCGATGAACAACAAGATAGGACTGGCAGGAATTGGTTCGACAATCCACCCCTACCCAACCCAAGCAGAGGCGATACGAAAGCTTGGCGATCAATACAGCAAGACAAAACTAACGCCTTTCACCACCAAGATACTTAAGTTTTTGATGAAGCTAAACGTTGGTCGTTAAAGGGGCTCTTCGGTTGATTTAGTGAGCCGCTTTGGCGATGGTCGCGGTTTCGCACCACCAAACCATGGCTATCACCCAGGCGGCTAAAAACGATTCTTGGAATCCAATTTGATTAGTCGGGCGCATCCGCGAGAGTTGCTTCCAGCCTGTCTGCGCGCATGACAGGCTGGAAGCAACATCACCACATTTCCAAAGCATCGCCTTAACATATCAAATCAACGAGCCCTAACGCGTCGGACTACCAGAACACCCAGTTTCAAAAACTGACTTACCCTGCGTGCACCATTTCTAAATCTCACCATGCGGGCTCTTGCCTCTAAATTGCCAAAGAACCGTTAAAAGCGCGGGGCGATAATTTTCAACAACGATCAGCTCTATTGATTTTCAAACCGGAAAATCGAATGACATCTAGCTTTCTCATGGTCGTTAATTCAATTAAACTATTTCCGTTACTAAGAAATCAACTGCGGAAGAAATTAACTCGCAACACGATTTCGCAAGTCAGTAAGCTAGAACTTTAGCGGGTGGTTAATGGACGAGTTGAATCCGGAAACATGGGTTAAAAATTACGGCGACTATCTGTACGGCTATGCGTATTCGCGGATGCGCGACGCCAACGCAGCTGAAGAAGTTCTCCAGGAAACTTTGCTGGCCGGGGTTAAGCACTCTGGCCAGTATGCGGGCAAGGGTTCGGTCCGTGGTTGGTTGATGGCAATTCTGAAGCGGAAGATCATCGACTACTTTCGGTCTCGCAAAAAGCATGCTGGAACGAGCCTTAGTGATGACGAAGATGCCTTCGACCCTTCTACCGCACTCTTTGATCAACAGGGCAACTGGAAACCGGGCGCATTTAAGTGGGCACCAAGCCCAGAGAAGAACCTCGAAATGAGTGAATTGTCAGGCGTCGTTCAGGAGTGCCTTAGTTCTATTCCGAAGGGGCAAGCCGACGTTTTCGTTTTGAGTGTCATGGAAGAGATGGACTCCAATTCAATCTGCGAGCAGCTTTCGATCACCCCGTCCAACTTGTGGGTGCGAATGCACCGCGCTCGGCTTGGACTGGCGAAGTGTGTGAGCGAAAAGTGGGCTGGAGATGCGAACTATGGCGGATGATAAAGAGATCAGCGAATTGGTCTCGCAGTCAATGCGAAGAAAGCTGTCAAAGGAAGAACAGAAGAAGATTGACGTCAGCACTGCCGAAAATGAAGAAACACGTCGGTTTGCTGCGTTGTCGAAACAGATCAATGATTCCGTCATGGGTTTGACGATCGACGACTCTAACAACAAAGCGACGCTTCCCAGCGACGTCCGCGAACGGTTGAACGATTCAGTCGCCAAGGCCATGAGTGAGAAACTGAGCATGTCCCAAGCTGGGCTCGTCACACAAGCTTTTGCTCCCTCAGATTTAAACCAAACCGATTCCACCATCGCTGGAAACGATGATGAATACAAAGAAGTCGTCATTCGGTTTCAGCGTACTCGGAAACTGGCGGCCGGGGGTATTGGTGAAGTCTGGATTGCTCATGATGAAAAACTGGGGCGATCCGTCGTCATCAAAGAACTAAACTCGAACGCCAAAGCATCACCTCAAGCGTGGGACAGGTTTCAGCGAGAAGCGGAAATTACGGGGCTGTTGGAACACCCGAACATTGTGCCGCTCTACATGTACGGCATCGACCGACGCACGGGAGAACCTTTCTATGCGATGCGTTTTGTCGGTCAACGAAGTTTGGCTGACGCGATCGAAGAGCATCATGATCGTGTCAAAGTCGGGCAAGCCGACAAGCTGTCGCTACACCGACTTCTCAACACGTTTCTCGATATCTGTCAGGCAATCGCTTACGCTCACTCGCGTGGCGTTATTCATCGTGACCTCAAGCCGGAAAACGTTGCGATTGATAATTTCGGGCAAGTGGTTGTACTTGACTGGGGGTTGGCGAAAGTCTTGGACGAAAGCGAACTTGCACTCAAGATGAACGACAATTGCAGCTTGACCGATTCCTCGTTGTTGCACACATCTCACGGCGAGGTCGTCGGCACGCCGGTTTACATGTCGCCAGAGCAAGCCGCAGGGAAGATTGAACTGATCGACATGCGAACCGACATCTACGGGTTGGGAGGAATCCTGTTTTCAATTTTGACAGGCAAGGCCCCTCACTTTTCTACTGCAACCGAAACCAATTCGAAGTTCAGTGAAGTCATCTCAAAAATAGCCGACGCGAATCCGCCCTCACCAAGCGACCTTGCCTCTGTCCCAAGTGAACTCGAAGCGATTTGTGTTCGCGCTCTGTCCCGCAAACGACACCTTCGATTCGACTCGGCGATTGAAATTGCGGAGGTCGTCGAGCGATGGATGGTCGGCCAGAGTAGTAAAAAAATAAGTTATGAAAAGTTACGTATGGAGGGGCGTGAGTTACGCGCCGACCTGCAGACTCAAGTTCACGACCTAGAACGCAACGTTAGTTTCTGTTCAGGGCTTCCGCCCGTGCAGGAATTGATTAAAGCCGTAACTGAAGACGATGAGAAAATCTGGCAGAAACGAATGTCAACGATTCTCATTGGTTTAATGGAAGCCAACCCAGGCTATCAGAGCTTGGCATTTGGAAAATTTGAAGGTGATGATTGCACAGACATTGTTCGTGTTGAAAAACAGCAAGGGCCAATCACCACCGTTAGAAGGATCCCCAAGAGTCGGCTAGAAACTCGAAAGCAAAACGCATACATGGAAAAGCTGTCGGGCAGGTTGCCGGGCGAATTGCTGACATCACTCGTCCACCAAAGCGATTCGGCGGATGGCAGAACGCAAGTCTCGTTGCAATCGGGGATCCCCGTTTACGATAGCGAGACCGAGGAGGTGTTTGGATTCATGATCGCATCGTGCGACATCTACCAGTTGCTTGAAAGACAACTTGGCCGCCGCCAGTTCGGAGGACAAATCACGGTGGCTTGCGATACTCTCAATATCATGTCGCAGAAAATCTCCGGCCAATTAAACGAACTGTCTCGAGGAAAAGCAGTTGCTGAAATCATCCCTGGTCTTCATCCGGTGATTGAGCACCTGCAAACGAACCTAGAATTCATCGACGCCGCCAATTCAGAAATTTACGGTGCACGAATTTGGTTCGACCCACATGTAAGCGGGTTAATGTTCTTGCTGAACCACTAATGCAGATCATTTTGGCAGAGACGGCAGTAGCATTCTCGCGGTCGATGACCGCCATTGATCGGCGCGTCTAGCGTATTGACTTTTCCAGACGCTCACGGGCGGCGTCAGACAGTCGAGGCGTTGTGGGATTTGCAGAGTCATGTGCGGTACCTTGCCGCTTCGCTTCCGATTCAATCTGGATTATTGTTTTGCGAAACGTACGGCAAAGCTTGCACATGACCAGATGGGTTTGCAAGCGAATACGAGTCAATATCGGCAGCTTTCCGTTAAATGACTCGGATATGATTCTCGATACGTCTTTGCATCTAAGCATTTCAGTGCACCCTTTGGAGGTTGCGGCACCAAAATCGAACGTGCCGGCTTCTCTTATATCTTATTTGAAATTTATAAATTCAGAAGTGATCTGCTTTTGATTATGCAAAGTTCGATGAACAGGGCACATGTCGGCAATTTCGAGCATTCGTTCCCGTTGAGCTTCCGTCAGATCGCCTTCGATTCGAATCCACCTGCGAATTTGATCGACTTTTCCCGTCTGATCCTCACAACTCTCGCAATCGGTGGCATGGATTCGGTCATGCTTTAGTTTGACTTGAATGTTATCCACCGCCAGCCCCTTTCGATTGGCATACATTCGCAATGTCATCGATGTGCACGCTCCCAGCGCGGACAGCAAAAGGTCGTAGGGGGTAACCCCCAGATCTTCTCCTCCGACCGACACCGGTTCATCGGCAACCAAGTGATGCCGCCCTGCAGAAACATCTTGGGTGAAAACCTTATTCCGTTCGGTCACTGTCACGATGCCCGCGAGATCTTCATCGGCCGCAGGACTGTCGTTGGCGTTAGAGGCAGCCGTCTCTTGCGTGTCGTTGTCCGGCGAATCAAGATAACGAGCCGCCCAACTGGAAACGATCGAAGCCACAAAATCAGCATCCTCTTTTCTGCGGAGCAAATGATCTGCGCCGTCCAAGGAAACAAAACTCTTGGGATGACTGGCAGCGCGGTAAATTTTCTGAGCGTTGTCGATCCCGACCACTTGGTCTGTCGGTGAGTGACAAATGAGCAACGGCTTACCGCTTGCGCCAAGTTTCTTAAGCACAGACGTTTCCGTCACATCATCAAGAAACTGTTTCTTAATGATGAAGGGGCGCCCCCCCAAGGAGACTTCCGCTTGGCCGGTTTGTTCGATCTGTTGCATCGCCGTTTCATCAAACAGGTGCACAACATGCCGGGGTTCGCTGGGTGCACCGATCGTTGCGACAAGTTTAACTTCTTCAATTTCGTCGGCAATGTCGAGAACCGCCGCCCCTCCGAGGCTATGGCCAATCAGGATCCCTGGGGCCATCCCTTGCTGCCGCATCGCGTTGATGGCAGCACGCAAGTCACTCACATTGGTCGAGAAGTTCGTATCGGCAAACTCGCCTTCGCTTTCTCCGATGCCGGTAAAATCAAAACGAAGCACGGCAAAGCCTCGGTCTCGCAAGCCCCGCGATACACGGCTTGCCGCCAAGACGTTTTTGCCGCAACTAAAGCAGTGGGCAAACAGGGCCACTCCACGCGGCGTTCCGCCGATTGGCTCTTCGAGAACCCCCGACAACGTTTCGCCGTTTTCGTTCCTGAACTCGAATTTCTTAGGCATTTCATTCTCTTCGCAAAATTGATGAAGTCAGGTGGAGCAGGTGAGCCGAGCGAGGTAAGTGCCCAAACCCCAGCCCGTTCGTTCGTTCGTTCGTTCGTTCGTTCG
>JALZWN010000133.1 GCA_023300235.1 Mariniblastus sp. | reverse complement strand
CCCACAACTCGACCCCACAACTCGACCCCACAACTCGACCCCACAACTCGACCCCACAACTCGACCCCACAACTCGACCCCGCCTCCGAGCCCTAGTATAAATAACGGAATCAAAATACAAAACGGAATCGAAAGCCCCCAATCCATCGGCCAGGCTCTACCCAGGATGTTTTCCTGCAGGTTGTTTACAACCGCTCAAACTCAAAGAATCCTCGCAAAAACGGTCCACTCGATCACCAGCGGTTTGTCCATTAAACTGGTAACGCGAACCCAAATCGCGAGTCCGCTCGCATTTAGTCAGTTGATTCCGAGTCAGTTGATTCCGACTCAGTTTGATTCCGCATAATTTTGACATCTATTGAAACCAGACAAAGGGTTGGTTGAACGTGAAGGCATTGGTAACCGGAGCAAACGGTTTTTTGGGATTCCATCTCGTGGAGGCCTTAGTCGATCGCGGCTACGAGGTAACTGCGATGACTCGGAAACCCGACAACCGATTTGAACGACTTAACCTCCCACAAGTCCATGGCGACATCCGCAATCTCGACTGCCTCCGCACGGCATGCGAAGGTCAACAGATCGTCTTTCACACCGCTGCGATTTCCGGGATCTGGGGACCGTGGAAGCTCTACCATAGCGTCAACACGATCGGCACCAAGAACGTCATCCAAGCTTGCCTCCAAGAAAACGTACCTCGATTGGTTTACACCAGCAGTCCGAGCGTGACTTTCAACGGCGACCACCAAATCAATCAAGACGAAACCGCCCCTTACCCAAAACACTGGCTCTGCAATTACCCGCACGCCAAAGCGCTGGCAGAAAGGGCCGTCCTATCAGCCAACGATCCGGGAGAGCTGCTGACTTGTGCGTTGCGACCGCATTTGATTTGGGGGCCCGGCGACCAACACCTGATTCCTCGACTGATACAGAAAGCACGTTCGGGAAAATTACGTCGCGTCGGTGACGGGCGAAATCTAGTGGACAACATCTACGTGACCAACGCCGCCGATGCTCATGTGATGGCCGGTGAAGCACTTGAGGCCGACTCGCCGGTCGCGGGCAGCGCTTATTTTCTTTCTCAAGACGACCCGGTCAACTGCTGGGACTGGATCAACGACGTTTTAGCGATGGCCGGTCTTCCTCGCATAAGAAAATCGATCAGTTATTACTGGGCCTATAAACTGGGCCAGGCTTTGGAAACCTTACACGATCTCCGAGGTGCGGATGGGGAGCCAAGGATGACACGTTTTTTGGCGGCTCAGCTGGCCAAAAACCATTACTTTGACATCTCGCGAGCCAAAAATGATTTTGGTTATTACCCACGCATTTCCAACTCAGAAGGCATGAAGCAGCTGGAAAAATCTCTTCATAGTGCGCCGCCCAAATGAATCAACCACGAATCGAAATCCGCTACTGTGTTAAATGTCGTTGGCTGTTGCGAGCGGCGTGGTTGAGCCAAGAATTATTGTCGACCTTTGAGGCGGACATCGGCGAGGTGGCGATGGTGCCGGGAGGATCCGGCGAGTTCCGTGTGCTGGCAAGTGAACAAGTCGTTTGGGACCGTAAAGTCGATGGCGGATTCCCTCAACCAAAGGAACTCAAACAACGCGTCCGCGACGTGATCTCGCCGCAGAAAGACTTGGGCCATTCAGATCGCTGAAAGGCGTGCTTCCCAAGGCGAATCAGTTTTTGAATCTGGGGCTCTGGTAGCCCGACGCGTTAGGGCCTGCTGACTTAATAAATTTTGGCGAAGTCTAAAAATGTGGTGATGGTGCTTCCAACCTGTCATGCACGCAGGCAGTCGTTCTAGTGAACGGGATTGTTGATTAAATCAACAGCTGACGAAACCAACAGGTCCTCACACGTCGGGCTACCACTCATCAGGCATTGCTAATTTGCAAACCGGATTCACCCTGCCGTGCTTCCACACCGCCTGCCTTACGTGACCTACCCCAATCATCTACTCTCGTTTTTCCAACACAAAGTAGGCTAACGGAATTTTGATCGGGCCAAACTTCGCAACCGCTCGACCGATCATGTGGTTGCCGTCGACCTTTACGACTTCGTCCACCAACAACCGAGCCGGATCGTTGTGCGGGTTGTTGCCGTCGGCATAAGAAAACGTCACGCCATGCCCAAACGCACCGCGACCACTCGGCGCTTGCACCGCAAAGCTTCCTCGTCGCAGGTAGTCGCTGGCTTGATAATCAAACTTGCGTTGCCAACCGTCCAGCCGCAACTGGTCCAACTTGACTTGGCCGACTTGAATGTTGTCGCCGCGGAATTGCCCGTTGCCCCCAATCTGAATGTCTTTGACAAACTGACGGTAACCGGCGATTTCTACGATGCCTTTGTTAACACCATTCCACTGTCCCAACAACTCGTGCGGCTGCGGGGTTGAACCGTTGCGGTAAACACGGCGGTACTGAAACAACGTGTGTTGGTCGATCGCCATGATGTCGTTGCGTCTTGGCGTGCGGGTATTGACCATCTGCTCGGCATGCTCATAACGGTTTGCTGGAGCTGATACGGCGTGCGAATTCGGGTAGTAATTTGCCTGCGAGTAGACCGAAGACTCCGGACCCGTTTGAACCATGGAGCCCTGAGAATAATTCTGCGGCGGCATATAGGCTGGTTGCAGGCGTCCCGGAGCACTCGCCCCAACAGGCGACGTTCGATAGCGTTGCTGAGCGATGATTTGGTTAGGAACAGCGAAAAGGCTCACCAACAGGAGCGTGAAAAAACTTAGCAGGCCGTAGTTTTGGCGAGAAATCATCATGTTAAGTTTCTGCGAAAGAATGTTCTGAAAAGACCTGTAGCTGACTAAGTTATCGGATTTCTGGCGGCTAAAATTCTTGCCCACCCGCTATTCCCCGGCAAAAAGATGGCGCCGTCGCGCCGATTAAACGGGTTGGTTGTCAATTCACTAAAAAACCGGTACTGTTTCGCGTTAGCAAATTAAGTTTCAGACCACCCGAGAGCCCATGCTCAGTTACCCGAAACCAGACGAGATGCCGGACGATCAGCGAATCGTCATCACCGGCCTTGGTCTTACCTCCCCCAACGGCAACAGTTTAACCGAGTTCCGCGAGTCGCTCTTAGCCGGGCGCAGCGGTGTTGAAGACTACGAGATCCGCTACTTTGGCAAAACGGTCGCCGGCGTCTGTGACTTCGATGCAAAACGCCACCAAAACCGCCGCGAGATCCGCCGTGGGACCCGAGCTGGCAGCGTCGGTTGCTACTGCGCCCATGAAGCCGTTTTGAATTCTGGCTTAGACTGGGAAAACGTCGACAAGACGCGAGTCGGAATTTACGTTGGCGTTACCGAGCACGGAAACGTCGAAACCGAATCCGAGATCCACGAGATCCGTCAGTACGATTACGACGTCAAGGTTTGGTCGCACCATCACAACCCTCGTACCGTCGCCAACAACCCGGCCGGCGAGATCGCGTTGAACATGGGCATCACCGGCCCTCACTACACCATCGGAGCTGCCTGTGCTGCCGGCAACGCAGGTTTGATCCAAGGCCTGCAGATGTTGCGTTTGCACGAATGCGATGTGGCGTTGGCGGGTGGAGTTTCCGAAAGCATTCACACGTTTGGAATCTTTGCAGGATTCAATAGCCAAAACGCGTTAGCGACTCACGACGACCCAACCAAGGCATCACGACCTTTTGACAAAAACCGAAACGGCATCGTCGTCGCCGAAGGCGGTTGCTTGTACACGCTCGAACGTTTGTCCGACGCGAAAGCTCGAAACGCCAACATCTACGGCGAGATTGTCGGTTACGCGATCAATACCGATGCGACCGATTTTGTATTACCAAACCCTGAACGCCAATCGCAGTGCATGAACATGGCGCTTAATCGGGCTCATTTAAACTTTGACGATATCGACATCGTCAGCACCCACGCGACGGGAACCGGCATGGGAGACGCGTTGGAGTGCGATGCGGTCAGGCGAGTGTTCGGCAAGTCAGACAAAACTAATATAAATAATGCAAAAAGCTTCATTGGGCATACGATGGGAGCCGCAGGTGCGTTAGAATTGGCCGGGAATTTGGCATCGTTTGATGACGGAATGGTTCACGCGACAATCAACGTTGACGACTTGGACCCCGAATGTGACCTACCAGGACTGGTTCTAAATCAGCCTCGTGAAGTTGGCAAAATCGACTATATTTTGAACAACTCATTCGGTATGCTGGGCATTAACTCGGCGACCATTATCAAACGAATGTAGCCAAACAAATTACTTAGAAACCACGTAAAATGTGCCGTTCAACCGGCCGACGATAATAACGGAGAACATCGTGTCACCAGCTGAAATTCGTGACGTCATCATTGACATCCTAACCGACATCGCGCCCGACGAAGACTTGTCCGATTTGAAAGACGAAATCGATTTTCGTGACCAGCTCGAACTCGACAGCATGGACTTTTTGGACATCGTGATGGAGCTGCGTAAACGACACAGCGTCAACGTTCCAGAAGAGGACTACCCGCAGCTGGCTTCGATGGCCAGCACAGTGACTTACTTGACGCCAAAAATGGTCGATTGCGTCGCGAAGTAACCTAAACGCAAACACCGTTTTTGTTTGCGATGATCAATGTGCCGATCAAATCCAACGATCGGCCAATTCTATCATCATC
>JALZWN010000132.1 GCA_023300235.1 Mariniblastus sp. | reverse complement strand
CGCCCCTAGATCAATGAGATTCATCGCCGCATTGTGCTTGCTCGTGCTTACAGGCTGCAGCGGCTCAGCTGACAATCCGAGAACCTACGCAACCGGCAATTCAAATATAGCAGTTGGATAGCAGTTGGGGACACCCACAAAGCCAACGCGAGCAGTTGGGGACGAGCAGTTGGGGACACCCACAAAGCCAAGCGACGAGATTGCCCATTTCAACACGAGCAGCAGTTGGGGACACCCACAAGAGGAGCAGTTGGGGACACCCACAAAGATGATTGTGCCGACCAATTTGTGCGTGTCCCCATATGCCCCTGACGATGATCCTACGGGCAATCAAATTTGCAACAGTCGGTTTGTGGCTGTCCCCAACTGCTGTCGGTTTGTGGCTGTCCCCAACTGCTCGTCGACTTCATTCCGTTCGGCGCATTAGTTTTTCTAGCGCAACAGCTGATCAATTGCGTTTGCGATTGAATCGGATGGTAGTTCCTGCTGAAGATCCTGCAGACCACTGGGGCTGAAGACGTTAACCTCAACGATTTTCTCACCAATCAAGTCGAGTCCAGAGAAACGGATGCCGTCTTTGTGAAGGATCTTGGCGATCTTCTTGCAGATGGAAGCCTGCCGCTTTGTTAGTTCGACTACGGCAGCGGTTCCACCAAGAGAGATGTTGCTGCGCAATTCACCGGCGGCAGGTGTCCTGCGAATGCCAAGGGTTGCGTCGCCAATGAGTGAGCTGTCGAGGGTGAGCACCCGGATGTCTCCTTCGCTGGCTTCGGGAAGAAACTCTTGAACGATCAGGTATCCGGTGCGTCCCAGAATGTCAACGACTTGCCGAGTATTTAAAGACTCCGGCCCGTCGATGAAGAACACGTCGCGGCCCTGCGAACCAATCAATGGCTTAATTACCAGCGGGCCGGCAGTCTCGTCCGCAAAGTTCTGAACGCTTTTTAGCGAATGGCAAACCAGTGTCCTCGGCACGTACTCTTCTGGGAGGCAAACCGTATAAAGTTTGCTCGATGCTTTTTGTAAACCGAGCGGATGATTCAAGACGCGGATGCCATTGTCGCTCGCTAGACGCATGACTTCGATGGCTAGTCGATGTGCCCAAGCTCGACCCGTGTCTTTGCCCGGTGTTGTACGAATGAAGATCGCTTCAAGTGAACCAAGTTCGACCCTTTTGCTTTTCGCTTTCGCGAGTTTCGTGCCGAGCGAACTGGTGGACTTGATCTTCGACAGATCAGGTAGCTCAATTGCTTCAGCGAACAAAGCGGATGCACTCAAAGCTTGCAGGTGAACGACGTCGGTAACAAGAACAGCATGCCCTCGCTGTTGACAGGCTCGTATCAATGTCGCGTTGGTGCCGTCGGTTTTTACAGACCAACGATCGTTGAGCAGGAATAGAATTGGTTTCACTTTTGGTTCCCTAGCGCTTAAAGAAAACAGGTTCTTCCTAGAATTTAGTGGCTCGCAGATGCACTGATTTTGTTCGGTCGGTCAGTTTAACGACTATCGGGGTGTTGATTTAATCAGCCGCCACACGCTAGCGTCCGGTTCCGCACCATAACCGTGGGCTAGCGCCCTGCGGCTGATCATTGCTTCGCAAAATTTGACTAAATCAACAGCCCGTTAGCCACCAAATTCCGCGAAGAGCCACAAAACATAGTGGAAAAGAAAGCAAATTCAGCCAAGCAACCTCTCGACGATCAAATCGTCAAATGGGATGCCTGAAAATTTGATCGAATCGTAAAGGCCACCCGTGCTGAAGACGTTAAATTCGATGATCTTGTCACCGATCAAATCAACACCCGCGAGCCAGATGCCGTTTTCGTTCATGAGTTTCGCTGCGTATTTTGTCGCGGCCAAAGCTCCTTCGGAAAGCGTAAGTGGATGTGCTGATCCTCCCGCATGCAAGTTGGCTCGGAAATCATCGCTGGCCGGGTGACGTTCGATTCCGGCGACATGCCCGTCGACCTCCAAGATCTCTCCACCAACAACGACAACGCGTTTGTCTCCGGGATGGTCGGCGTCAACGAACTGCTGGACAACGAGCGTGGTCGAACCGAAAGTGGATTCTAGTCTTGCGGCAATGTCGCTTTCTGATTTGGAAACGCGTATCACGTTTTCGCCGCGAGAACCAAACAGCGGCTTGGCAACGCAATCCGATGGGGCATCGTTTACGAAGTCAATCACTTGCTGCAGATCGCTAGTCACAACCATGGCGGGGCGAAATTTTGGATCCACCGAAACCAGCGAGGACTTACTGGCGAAGTAGCGTAGATTCTCTGGCGAATTGACAACGCGAATGCCGGTCATTTGAGCGGCAATGCAGAGGTGCAAGAACGATTCGTGGATTTGCGTGCGGGCAATGTCACGCCCCGGATTCGTCCGAATCATGACGAGGTCGCCCGTTGCGATCTGTTGAAGGGCCCCGGCTGCTCCAGATTTCGCAAATGATTCAACCTGCTCACTTTGGCAATCGGTTGATGGCGGGATTTTGACCGCGTTTGCAAACGCAGTGGATTCGCCGGTAAGAGCGGCGACCGAAAACGCGTCGACGTCGGCCAACCATACCTCGTGGTTTTGACGAACCATGGCCGCGATCAACAATGCCGTCGTCTGGCGAAAGCCGATTTCATTCACTTGATTCACAATAACGAAAATACGCATCGCATGCTACTTTTTGGGTTTGACCTTACACGCATCCAATGAACAACCACTCACTTCAACAAACTTCTTTCCGCCAGCCTCGTCCATCGGAACTCCCAAGTGCATGATGCGGGCTCCCGTTTGTCCGATCGGATTAACGCAATGTCCGATCACAATGCCATCTTCGGGGGCGACGTACTCACGCATCACATCGCCAAAGATGTTGACTTGCGTACAAATCGGATCGCCTTTTTTTACCTTGTCCGCCACTTTGTGTTTCACCCGCATCATTCCGCCACGCTGCGCAAGAATCCAATAGGACTTTTTACACAGCACGGGTGGTTTGTGGAGCACCAAGTTTTGCTGTTTCGTTGAAACCATATCAACATGCCGTAAGATCCGACGAAGCCCTTGGAGGGTTCGTTTGATTGGGTCGCGCTGAAAGGCTGCTGGGTCACAGATCTCAACCGTGATCGCCGGGATCCCATTTTCAGCAGCCACGCCACGTAGCGTGTAGTCCGATGCGGGATTGTCAACGATGATTTGCGGCTGAAGCAAATACGCCATCTGCCCAGTCATCGGTTCGCTCAAATCAGCCCGCACGTAAAGCGAATTGACGCGTCCTTGACTGGCCGTATGAAGATCGACCAAATAGTCAAAATGGCTCGTAATACGATCAACCAGATTGTATGCGTAGACTTGCGAAAGTTTACCGTTTGGCTTGCCGGGCATGATGTGATTGAGATCTTGTCCGTCGATAAATTCGCGTTGTTCTGCGAGCAATCCAGGCATGTTGGCCACGATTACGCACACAATCGTGCCGCGAAGCGTCTTCAAGTTGATCTTATTGAGCAACTCGTGAATGACGGGAATGCCGTTTAATTCGTTTCCATGCAGTGCGGCCGTAATTCCAAATATCGGGCCATCTTTTTTGCCGCGAGCAACGACAACGGGCACTTGAATAGGACGCCCAATTCCATTTTCGACTAGCTCGATAAACAGTTTTGTAAATTCACCCTTGGGCTGTGATTCAATCTCGAGCCGGTCGACACGTTTAACATGCTTTACGTTTTCGTAGCCGTTGCTGAGTGGAGGTTGGGGCGTTGGTTGGGGGTGGTCGTTCAAAACGAAATCTCCTCATTGAAGCGTCGATCCGGATTGATAGAGCCAAATAGTTTCTTCCGGAATTTGCCTTTTGTGTTTATTAGAGTTTTCGACATGTTGTCGATCGCAACGATGGACATGACTGACTGCAGGTAGCTTTCGATCAAGTCATCCATTCCAAAGCCAAGCCGGTTGAAGTCGCGACTGTCGACCAGCAACAAACGTTCTGGCTGCGTGGTAAATGAACCATCGGCTTGCTTAACTGAAAGGTTGGTTCCAAGCATGTCCCAGGAATCGTCGCCAGCTTGTAAATCGGAAGACAGCGGCTTGCGTGCCCGACGGGCGTAAACGGCGACTGGAAAGAATCCTTCTGGGCCGGTGCCGACCATGAACCGAATGTCAGCCGCATATAGGTTCAGCTTCTTATCCGGCATCGTTCCAATATGAAACAGCCGCCCGTTCTGGCTCTGTGAGCTCCATTTTGAATTGCCGATCAAAGACTGAACGATGTAATGATCGTAGGCATGCTCAAGTGCCATGAAAGCTTCAAGCTCGTCTTGGCTCGTGATCGTATAAACACCTTGCCCAGCATTTGAATACGGAACCTTCACAACCGCGATGCCGCCCATGCGACTAACCCAGAGCGGGACTTCTTCTTTCGAGACGTCCCAAATCGTTTCGGGCGTGTTGATGTTCAGGCCGGTGTCGAACTGCGACGCGTTGTAGATGTCGTAGGCTTTCGAAGCGACCAACTTGTTGCGTCCTCCCGCCAGGCAAACCAAGACGGGATTGTAGATGAGTGTCTTGGTGAGCGGCGGAATACGATTCCAAGGCTGTTGCGTCACGTAACGAAAAGCGGCTCGAATCGGAATTCGCTCTCCGTTGTACAGCACATGCAGCACGCCATTTTCATCGAATTCCGCAGTACGGCCAACGTCTTCTTTGTGAAACGGAACCAGCCAGACATTGTTGTCGGTTAATTCAGCGAGCGTTGCAGCATAGCCCGAATTCTCCATGTGATTCTTGTCATACAGAACCGCAATGTCTCCTTTGACACTGCTCTTGCGGGCTTTGATTTGCTTCAGAAACGAGTCGCGTAACAGACGTTCGTATCCCGCCATCTCAATCGACTCGTTGACACGCGGCATCGACTTTTGACCGGAAGGGCATGAATTCGTTTCGATCACGACGACGCTACGGCTACCTGTTTCCGACGTCACATGAAACAGGTCGCATCCGCCCCAGCGAAAATATTTCGGGACGGAACTCAGGAGCGATTTTACCGCTTCCGAACTGACTTCGGGATGAAGGTGACAAAACCGAGATGCAATCCGATCGTTCCCCATCTCCATCAGGTTGCGAACCAGTGGATGGATATGAGCGTTAAGCACTCGAGGGTAAAAATGATTCTCTGGCTCAAACGTTCCAGGAGAAACAAGTCTTGGTTCAGTTAGCATTTGACGTCCTTTAGCCGCGTTGTTTTCGCACCGGCTAAACGACCGGTGTGGAAATCATACAGACGGACTATTGCCCAGAAAAGACCACTGTCTGAGAGGAAATACTTAGAACACTTAGGGACATCCACAAAGTTGACTGCGACGACCAGTTTGTGCGTGTCCCCAACTACGGTTGGCCGTGGTCATGACTTAAAAGCTGACAAACCACCGGCCAGTAAATCGCTTGCAGAAAAACAAATCCATCAATGGGAACGCCAGGGGCGAGGAAAGAAAAGCGGCTGGC
>JALZWN010000131.1 GCA_023300235.1 Mariniblastus sp. | reverse complement strand
ATCTCGTTTTCCTGACCATTGTTAAAACAGGTGCTTTCTTTTGAACCGTTTTGCAATTTTTACGTAAATGCCTGCTGTCCAGTAGCGAAGAACCCAAGCGTGCTCGTTGGGTTACTGGTAGCTTGAGTTACTGGTAGTAAAAGTGCTTGAAATAACTTAGCCTTATAGCCATCGGACCAAGGCGGTTGCCATGCAACGGTCACTCAAAATTCACGCGGGTCTGCTCTGCACACCCGACGACTTTACGAACTTACACACTGATTTTTGTTGGAGTATAGAAATGCGTTCACTAGGAATGAAAATGTCAGCCTTTGCGGCGGTAGCGTTGTTAACCGCACCGGTGTTCGCACAGTCCGATTACGGCGCCCAAGCCGACGTGGCGATCGAGCTAACGCCAAGCAAGATCATCGAATCGCCGCTTGGCAAAAAGATGGGGTTTGCCGAACAACTGCAAGCAATGCCGACTCCTCCGGGAGCCCCCAACCCGGCTGAGATCAAACGAGTCTACGTTGGCTTGGTTGCCCCTGAGAGCGCCGAGAAGCTTGAAGGAATTCAAGCGGGCGAACAGAATGACTTGCAGTTTTTCGTGCGTGTGGAATTCTTGACTGCTGAAGCTGCCTCCAAGGTGATGAACCAGGCAATCGAAGACAACAGCGGCGAAGTCGAAAAGAACGGCAAGACTTACTACTCGCCACCCAAAGACGCCGGCATGCCAACTGGCACCACCATGTACTTGGTCGACGACCAAACCATTGCCCTAACCAGCGATGGTTTCCAAGACAAAACTGACGGTATGCCTTTCACTGACGCACTCTCGACCGCATGGAAGGCTGCTCCTGATTCAGCGATCAAACTTTCAATCGACGGCGTTAACGCCCGTGCTCTCATCAAGAGCATTGTCGAACAAGGCAAAAAGAATGGCGGTGGCAATCCGATCATCGCCGCAGTGATGGACCTATTCCCAACGATGGACAACATTAACCTCGCCATCGATCTTTCCAGTGCCGACCTTATCAAACTAAACATGACTGGCTCCGACGAAGACAAAGCAGGCGACATCAATGATGGTTTCAAATCGCTGGTGACGATGGCAAAACCGATGGCCAAAGGTGGTCTATCGATGATTGGAGCCCAAGCCCCCGATGCTGCCGCTACTCTAGGCAAGCTTGTCGATGGGATGGGTGTCAAACAAGAAGGCAAAAGCGTCACGATGAACATTCCTCGCCCAGAAGGTTTTGAAGACGCTGTCCAAGAAATGGTTCCGATGATCCAGCAATTGCTCGTTCAAATGATGTTCGGTGGCATGGGCGGCGCTCCCGGTGGACCAGGCGGATTTTAGTTCGCCTAGCTGACGAGCAATGCCTCGTGCAAAAATGTAAACGAAAGGGAGACTCAACCGAGTCTCCCTTTTTTTGTGGTTCTCCTCAGGCATAATGGCTCGGCCCCGTAGCCGAGAATCAGCGAGAGCAATGGTAGCCCGCCGCGTCAGGGCCAGTTGATTAAGCATGTTTTGGCGAAGCCTAAAAAATGTGGAGATGGGCTTCCAGCCTGTCTGCGCGAATGACAGGCTGGAAGCCCATCACCACATTTCCTCGCTGTCAGCGAGGACACGATCGACTTTTTTTGATTGGCCATTCTTACTTTTCGGCGTGCAAACCGTTAAATTCTTTTCTTCACGACCTTATGATTGAAACCAATTATTCTTCAATCTCACAAAGCTGGCTTTGCCTACTACAGCGTCGCCACAAAACATAACTCGCCGTCTCCCGGAGTTGCCAAAAATGAAGATCATCTGTTATGTCGTGTCACTTTTGGTACTCACCCTTTCATCACCTCGTTTTATTGCGGCTCAAACTCCAGTCGCTCCAACTGCCGAAGGTCTCGTTTTTCCAGCCGGCACCAACCAACAACAAGTCTTGGACGGCTGGATTGGATTGTTTGACGGGAAAACAACTTTTGGCTGGACTGCGCCGCACCTTCAAAACTGGACGGCAAATCCAACCTCCGGACAACTGCACACTCCCGGCGACGGCGAAGTGGAGCTGCTCCGCACGACCGCTCAGTTCGATGATTTTGAACTGTATTTAGAATTCAAAGCCGACGCAAAAACCAACAGCGGCGTGTTCATCCGAACCAGCCCCAAACCCAAAAGTGCTTCGCGTGATTGTTACGAAATCAACATCGCCGCCACAGGCACCCACGAGTACACCACCGGCGCGATCGTCGCTCGAGCCAAAACCGAAGTGCAGGTGTCGACCGACCAGTGGCACGCGATGAAGATCAAAGCTCAGGGAGACAGAATTCAAGCCTGGGTCGACGACCAACCGACCGTCGACTTCAAAGACCCCAAACCGCTGGGCCTCGGCTACATCGGCCTCCAAGCCAAAACCGGCGCCATTTCGTTCCGCAAAATCCGCCTCAAGCCTCTCAGCCAAAAAGCCCTGTTCGATGGCACCGGCCTGAGTAACTGGAACACCGACCAAAGCATGGCCAGTAAGTTTAGCGTAACCGACGCCGGAGAACTTTCAGTGATCGATGGCAAAGGGCAGCTTGAATCGAAAGACAAGTTTGCGAATTTCGTGTTGTCATTTCAATGCAAAACCAACGCACCCAGCTTGAACTCGGGCATGTTCTTTCGCTGCATCCCCGGCGACGTGATGAACGGATACGAGTCTCAGATCCAGAACGGCATCAAGAACGACGACCGTAGCGATCCCGAAGACTGTGGTACGGGAGGAATTTTTCGTCGAGTCAACGCGCGTGTCGTCAACGCCAACGACCAGCAATGGTTTGCCACAACCATCGTTGCGACCGGACCGCGAGTCGGCGTGTGGATCAATGGTTTGCAAGTTACCGACTGGGTGGACAAGCGAAAACCAAACGCAAACCCTCGGCGTGGTTACCGGGCCGAAGCGGGGACGTTCACGATCCAAGGGCACGACCCAACCACTGACCTTTTGTTTCGCAAAATCCAAGCCCACGAACTTTCAAAACGAAAACCATGAGCGATTTACTTTTAGTCAGCAGCTCCCGCGTTCACGGGCATACTTTTTTAGAACATTGCCGCTCGGCCGTCGCTGATCATTTTTCGGGCACAACCAACATTGTGTTTGTCCCTTACGCGTTGCAAGATCACTCGGCTTACGAGTCGATCGTCGTGACGGTGTTCGCGGAGATTGGTTTGTCGATTCGCTCAATCCATCACGCCGCGAATGCCGTCAAAGCGATTGCTGAAGCCGACGGGATTTTTGTCGGCGGCGGCAATTCGTTTCGGCTTTTAAAAACACTTTACGATCTGGAATTGCTCCCGGCGATCCAACAAGCAGTGCAGGGCAGGGCGGTTCCCTACATGGGTAGCAGCGCCGGCACCAACATGGCTTGTCCGACTATTCGCACCACCAACGACATGCCCATCGTCCAACCGCCATCGCTGAACGCGTTGGGCCTGATTCCCTTTCAAATCAACCCGCACTACATCGACGCCGATCCCAAATCAACTCATAAAGGCGAAACGCGAGAACAACGGCTGGCGGAATTCCACCAGGAAAATTCGCTGCCGGTGGTGGGACTTCGCGAAGGTAGCTGGCTGAAAGTTACAGGTGACGCATGCGACCTGGCTGGCAAAACGGGCATGAAACTGTTCCGGCAGGGCAAGGCAAATGAAGAGATCCAAGCCGGGGACGTTAGCTACTTATTGAAACAGAACGCTTGATCCAAGTCGCCCCATGAAAAGCCGCCGTATCAGCAAGGAACCGAGCGTTAGCGAGCCTACCCCCGGTCGACCCGCAAAATAACTGACACAAACCGTCAAGACTGGCAATTTACCGCCGATTCCACCTGCGTTATACTGGCGTCTCGATAAACGCAGGTTCGCAACAGTTCGGACCATCTTTCTTACGCCTTACTTCGATTCAATTCGCCAATATGTCGCCCACACCTGAAGCCACTTGCGAAACCACAGAAACTCAAAGCTGGACTCGCGAGCAAATCGAAAGCTTGTTCGCTCTGCCGTTCAATGACCTTTTGTTCAAAGCACAAACCGTGCACCGCGAAAATCATGACGCCAACCAAGTCCAACTGTCTTCGTTGCTGAGCATCAAAACGGGTGCTTGTCCTGAGGACTGCGCTTACTGCCCGCAGAGCGCTCGCTACAAAACCGGTTTAAAAACCGAACGTCTGATGCCGTTGGACCAAATCGTCGAAGCCGCCAAAAAAGCCAAAGCCGAAGGTGCCGGCCGATTCTGCATGGGTGCGGCATGGCGAAGCCCCAAAGACAAAGACATCCAAGCCGTTTCCGAAGCGGTGTCCGCCGTCAAAGCCCTCGGCATGGAAACCTGCGCCACCCTTGGCATGCTCAACGAAGAACACGCCAACGAACTTAAAGAAGCCGGGCTCGATTACTACAACCACAACCTAGATACCTCGCCCGAGTACTACGGCGAAATCATCACGACTCGGACCTACGACGATCGTCTTGAAACACTAGAAAACGTTCGCACCGCCGGCATGAAAGTTTGCTGCGGCGGCATCGTCGGCATGGGGGAAACTAAAAACGATCGCGTCGGTTTGCTGCAAACTTTGGCCAGCCTCTGCCCGCCGCCCGAAAGCGTGCCCATCAACAACTTGATCAAAATCGAAGGCACACCGCTGGCCGACCTCGAAGACATCGACCCGTTCGACTTCATCCGCACGATCGCGGTCGCTCGAATTTTGATGCCCAAATCTTACGTCCGCCTGTCCGCCGGTCGCGAAACCATGAACGATCAGCTCCAGAGCCTTTGCTTCCTTGCCGGCGCGAACTCGATTTTTTACGGCGAACAATTGCTCACCGCCAACAACGCTACCGCCGAACACGATCGAGAGTTGTTTGCCAAACTAGGCATCAACCAGTAAGCCATGTCTTGGCAAGAACACCTGCAAAAACAACACGTCGACCGCGCCAACGCAAACCACTGGCGCACTCGGCTGACGTTGGATTCCGCGCAAACGGCGGTGGTTACGATCGATGGCCAGCAGTACGACAACTTCTGCAGCAACGACTACCTTGGCTTGGCCAACGACCCGCGTTTAATCGCCGCCGCGCAAACAGCTGCCGGGGAACTGGGCGTTGGCAGTGGAGCCTCGCATTTGATATGCGGACACCAAACTCCGCACCAGCAACTTGAACTGGCACTGGCGTCTTTTATGGACGCCGAACAGGCACTCGTTTTTCCTTGCGGCTACATGGCGAACCTTTCGATCCCTCAAGCCTTCCTAGGACGCGACGATTGTGTGCTCCAAGACAAACTCAATCACGCGTCGCTGATCGACGCCGGTCGAGCATGCGATGCCAAGCTGAAGCGGTACGCTCATAACGATCCGGACGCGGCTCAAGGGATGCTCGAAAAACAAACCAGTGGCCGAACGATGATCATGACCGATGGCGTGTTCAGCATGGATGGCGACGTCGCTCCACTATCCGCATTAAAACGAATTGCTGACCAGCATGATTCGTTGCTAGTGATCGACGAAGCGCACGGGTTCGGCGTGATCGGTGACGGCCGAGGCTCCGCAGCGCAGGCGGGAGTCCCCCCCGCGGGCAACGTGCTGCTGATGGGAACGCTGGGCAAAGCCGCCGGAAGCTTCGGTGCGTTTGTCGCTGGAGACGCGGTGCTGATCGAGCACTTGATTCAATTTGGCAGAACCTACACTTACACCACAGCCTTGCCGCCGCACGTAGCTGCTACGTCCTTGGCTGCCGTCGACATCATTGCCCAGCAAACCTCGCTCAGGGACAAACTTAACGACAACCTTCGGCATTTCAAAACACGACTATCAGAGCACGCCCCAAAGTTGGCGGCCCGGTTGATGCCGTCCGCAACTCCGATTCAACCGCTGTTAGTCGGCGACGAACAAACGGCTCTGGCTGCCAGCGGCCTGCTTCGCGAGCAAGGCATTTTGGTGCTGGCGATTCGTCCGCCCACCGTTCCTGCCGGCAGCTCGCGACTTCGTTTTACGATCACCGCCGCCCACGAACATTCGCACATCAATCGCTTGGTCGACGTACTGGCCAGCGAAGCAATGGAATCCGTCATGGCCCCAAGCTTCGTGTCCAACACGAGCCATCAATGATTCGAGCCTGACTGTGAAACCGATTCTTTTTTTGATTCACGGCTGGAACATGCCGCCATTGATCTGGGACCCATTACTGCGCGAACTCGGCGACGAATTCCAGATTCAGCGGGCAGCGCTGCCCGGATACGGCAACGCCAATCAGACACCGGACTGCCTCGCCGAATTACTCGCGCAAGCCCCCCAGCGGTCTCATTGGTGCGGCTGGTCACTGGGAGCGACACTGGCAATGCAAGCGGCACTCAAGTTCCCCGAACGGATTTCGAAGCTGACGCTCATCAGCCCAACACCTCGATTCTTTGAAACCGACGATTGGCCGCACGGCATTTCGGATTCTGCCTTTGATCGACTTCTCCGAGTCACTCAAAAAAAATACCCGGCTGGACTGAAGCGTTTTCTCCAAATGCAATTTCCTGCGGAAACGAATCACCAACTGACCGCAGCGTTATTTGAGCAAATCAACAGCCATCGCCCAACCGACGAAGCGTTGCAACGCGGCTATGAAACACTCCGCAGCAGCGACCTCCGACAGCAGCTAATCGACATCGCCGTCCCCACCCAAATCATCGCCGCCGATGAAGATAACGTCATCCCGCCAGCTGCCAGCCGATTTTGCGCCGAAAGAATCCCCAACGCGACATCCCAAACGCTAGGATCCTGTCACTGCTTGCCCGTGACTCAACCAAAACGTATCGCCGAACTTATCGCAAGATTCACAAACGACGATCCGATCGACCGTGCCCAAGTCGCTCGACAATTCTCCAAAGCCGCTCCCACCTACGACCGCGCCGCGGAAGTGCAACGCGAAATGGGACACGACTTGATTGATCAAATCGCTCCAACAGCAACCGGCACGCTAATCGACCTCGGCTGCGGCACCGGCGAAGCCCTTGAACGAATCGGCAACCGCTGTCCAAAGCTGAACTTGGTCGGGGTTGATATTGCGCCGGCAATGATCGAAACATCTCGCGACCGTGTTTCCGCGGCGGAATTCCAAGCAGCGGATATTGAACAAACTGGCCTGCCCGATGCCACGGCCAGCTTGGTGTTTTCTTCCGCCGCCATGCAATGGTGCCAACCGCAAAATGCGATCGCAGAAGTTGCTCGATTGCTTGAGCCCGGCGGACAGTTTTTAATGTCCACGTTCGTCGCCGACTCACTGCCCGAATTTCGCGAAGCATGGCGACGCGTCTCACCCAGTCTCAATCGAGTACACGATTTGGCCTCGGACACCGCCTGGAAACAAGCACTCGTCGACTGCGATTTCCAAATCACCAAATTCAATCATCACCAACGCTGCCAAACATTTACTAGCGTCGACGAATTACTCCTGCGATTTCGACAAATCGGGGCGAGCTACGCCGGTCACGACCGCAAGCCACTCAGCCGAGAAGACTACACAAATTTCCGCCGCCAACTTAACGCACTGCTCGGCGGCAAGCCCAAGCTAACTTATGAATGCTTGACGGTGCTTGCGAAAAAGCCAAATCGATAACCTGCAACCGACCGGTACGAATGATTTTTTTGACGAGAAAAACCGGCACTTCTGGCAATTTATGATGTTTAAATCGTTGGCGGTTTGTAATTAGCCGAAATCTTTGAAACATTGGCGTCCAACGCGAACCGCTTTCCCAAACATCATGCATTCTTAAATTAAACTGTTGCTCTTCCAAGTTGGCCCAGCCAAGCAATCATCCACCCGACCGAAAGACAGACGATGCCCAATCTCCAACACCCCCAGCTTACTCGGCGTCAAATCTTGGCCGCGGGTGCAGGAGCTGGAGTGATGATGTCACTGCCCGGTTCTGCCTTACGAGCGTCGAGTGCCGTTAGCCCGAACGAGACGATTAACCTTGGCTTCATCGGCTGTGGGGGTCGAGCGATGAACCTGATGGAACAGTTTGCCAACGTCAAAGAAGTCAACATTGCCGGCATCTGCGACCCTGACTCGACCCGAACAGCCCGCGCTCAAGCGATCTACAAAAAAGCCCAGACCTGGAAAGACCTTCGCGAGATGCTTAAGTCCGACACGATCGACGCGGTCGTGGTCGCCACCTGTAACCACTGGCACTGTTTGGCTGCGATTTGGGCGATGGAAGCTGGCAAGCACGTCTATGTTGAAAAACCTCTTTCGCACACCCAGTGGGAAGGCCAGCAAACCGTTGCCGCGGCTCGTAAATACAACAAGATCTGCCAGATTGGTACACAGCAGCGTTCAGACCCAATGCAAGCCGAGATCAAGAAATTCCTGCACGAAGAAAAAGCACTCGGTGAAATCAAAGTCGCTCGCGTGAACCGCATTGGACGTCGCGCCTCCATCGGAAAACGTGACACACCACTGGAAATTAACAAGAACGTAAACTACGACTTGTGGCTGGGCCCTGCTCAAGATAAGCCTTTGTTTCGCAATAAACTGCACTACGACTGGCATTCGGATTTCAACACCGGCTCCGGAGAAATGGGTAACTGGGGCGTTCACATTTTGGACGACGTTCGCAACAACATTTTCCAAGATTCTGTGAGCTTGCCGAAAAAGATTTTCGGCGGTGGCGGACGGATCAGCTGGAACGATGCAGGCGACACCCCAAACGTTCACTTTGCTCACTTTGACACCGGGTCGATTCCTGTTTTAATTGCCTTGACCAACTTGGCTAACAAGCCGGGATCAAAAAAATCGCCCCAACACCCCGGACCACACACCGGCTATATTGCTTACTGTGAAGGCGGCCGGTACGAAGGAAAACGTGGCGGCGGCGTTGCTTACGATGCCAATGGTAAAGAGATGCGAAAATTCAAAGGCGATATGGGAAAGTCGCACCAGCAGAACTTTATCGACGCAGTGATCGCCAACGATTCGACCTTGCTAAACGCAGATGTTGAAGTGGGACACCATAGCACAGGCTGGTGCAACCTAGCGAACATCGCATTCCAGTCTGGTCAAAAGTTCAAAGCCGAAGACGCCAAAGCAATCGAACTGCCGCAGTGGACCGAACTGATGAAGTTCATGACCGACCACACAGCGGCTCACTCGGTGAAAATGGAAGGCGGTGAGATCATGCTTAGCCCGACGCTGACCATGAATGCGGAAACTGAGCTGTTCATTGATGACCATGCAGACAAAGCCAATCAAATGCTCAAACGCGAGTATCGCAAAGGCTATGAAGTGCCGGAGATCGCCGCGGTTACCGTTGGCTAGTCGATGTGACCAGCAATAAGAAATGAAAAGGTCCAGCTGGGCTTATCGTGGCTCGGGCAGGCACTTCAAGCGTTTTACCATGTGTTGGGTGCCATGCTTCACGGCTTTGAGGGCAGCGGGGGGCTACTGAGTGCTGGCATGCTTACGCGTCGGATGTGCCCATGGAAAAATCCCGTGAGCATTTTCTTCAAAGGGGCTTTCTCGAATTAGTTCTTTTCTAATCGCGTAAACATGACACCCTCATTCGGTATAGTTACATGGGAACCGAATGTTTGCTTATCAAAAACGTATGCTTATTAAATCACCTACAATAAACACAGGTGGACCAATAAAAACAGGCTGTGCCTTTTGAAAAGCCACAGCCTGTTTCGTTTTAGAATCGTTAATTTTTGGCCGAAAGCCAAGAACTTACGTGCACGCTAGATGGCCACGTGCCATCGCAAAGCTCAAGACTACTTACGTCGGCGACGCAACAAGCAACCCAAAGTCGCGAGCCCCAATACGGAAGCCGAAGCAGGCTCGGGAACCGCAACGGCGGTTACCGTGATACGCAGCACAGGCGAAGCACTTGCTGAGGCAAGATCGACTTCCGTGCCAGCAGGAGTTCCTGTCAGATTGAAGTTAGACAGATCTGGCGATTCGGTAATAACCCCTGACTCCTCAGTACTCGTTCCGCCAATGACCGAAAACGGTGCACCGAAAGTATCGTTTACTTCGGTTCCAGCGTCATAAAGATCAGCCAAAGTGAACTCGAGGACACGGTTACCGGTGTAAAGTCCACTGGCGTCCAACAGCTCAATCCCCAACGGGTTATCGTTTGCGAAGAAGCTATCATTTGACGGAATGATCATCGATGCAAAGCTAAGGAATCGATTGTTTCCAGCCACGTCGAAACTAGTCGTCTCAGATTGCCCCGGATCGAAAACCGGTGCTCCTGCAAAACCTGCTACATTCGTCAGCGCTGCTTGCTGCGAGAAACCAGCGTTAGAAAAATCGGCGACGATATCAGCGGGCGAGCCCTCTTCGGCCAATAACTCCAATGAGCTTGATGCAGCAGCACCTGCATCAAACAAGTCAAAGCTTCCGTCGTGAACGCCAACCCAAATCGGAGCTAGGTAGAAGCCATCAGATGGCTGAACGTTTTCAACCGTCACCTGAATTCGCTGTTGAGCAACTGCAGTTCCGGAGAAGAGGAGAGACAGCAAAACGACCGTCGATAAAATCTTTCGCATCAGTTTTTCCTTATAAAATTGTTAATCAACAAGTCATGCCGCGCGGCAGACCGAGACAACTGAAGCACCAAGCACAATGGTACGCTGAACTCTGACGCACCCTCACAAACCGCATTACAAATTTTCTCCGAAAATAACTAACAATCAGAATCATCGAATAATCTGACATTTTCAGCTCAAGTCAAACTACAAAATTAAAACGACTCGCTAAACTACGAACCAGTCGAAAAGTAGAAGACCCCACCAAAAACGCCCCTCGCTCATGCCCGACAACGATCGAAAAACCCAAGCTGAACCAGAGCAATGGCTCGAGGAACACGGAGATGCGTTGTTTAAATTCGCAATGCTGCGAGTGCGCGACAACCACTTGGCAGAAGACTTCGTTCAAGAAACCCTGATCAAAGGCATGAAGGCTTTTGATAAATTTCGAGGTGATGCCTCGGTGCGAACCTGGCTGTTTCAGATCCTAAGAAACGAAATCAGCAGCTACTACCGAAGTGCAAAACGATCCGCCAGTAAGGAAGTTTCCGCCAGCGATTCACTGGATATGGGCGAACTACTTCACCCACTGGTCTCCAATAATGATTTTCAGTCAATCGTGGAACGAGATGAGTTCTGGGCGGTTATCCAAACTTGCTTCGAAAAAATTCCTGACCACCTTTTAGACAGTTTCCTCGCTCGATTGGCGAATCCGGACGAAAAAATAGATATACTCTGTAATCAATTAGGGATTAGCGCCTCCAACTTCTCAGTAAGACTGTTTCGTGCACGACTAATGCTAAGAAAGTGCCTCGAATCGAATTGGTTTAGCTCTTAAGGATTCCATGAAACTGCTACATCAAATCTGGATGATATTAACCCTTAACTGCGAGGATTCCGCGCGATTAACCAGCGAATCGATGGATCGCCCCCTCAATTGGGCAGAACGCAGTGCAGTCTCCGCTCACCGGATGGTTTGCTCGAAAAGCCGCCGACTGAATCGACAATTGCTTGAGCTGAACGAGGCTTTCAAGCGAACAAATGCGTTTAAAACCAATAACGGCCCCGTCCCTGGCCTCTCTACCGATGCAAAATCAAGAATTCTCGCGGCAATAGCGAAATCCCCTGACGCGTCCTAACCGCCCGAAGTAACTGCCCGGCGCTCTCCGCCCCCCCTTAAGCGAGGGGCGAATCCTCTTTTCCCTTGCGAAAATCCGAGGGGCCTACACGCTTGCGGCGCCCTTGCGCTTCAATCATTTTTTTCGCGCAGCAACAGCCATCATCCGCTCCACCACCGCGCATTAAAAAACGCAGCCCAAACTGAACGGACCGCGTTTTAAAAAGCAGAAAAGTGTGAGCGGGGATTCCTGAGACGGCGGATGGGAATGAGAACGCTGCTGGGAACCATAATCCCGCTCACGATAAGACTACTTTGCACATGCCATGCCAAACTAGAAAACCCCCTCGCTGAATTTTCTTCGTGCCGCTTTTGGAACGTTCTCAACTTGGAAGTAAACCAAAGTTACGTATATACTTCTCGAACCCGACCGCCTTCAACGAGCACTTCAATCGCTAGCGTTTATTCAACCAACGTCAAACTTCGCTCGCCGTCTCGGCATGAGACCTCAGTCTCAATATGAGAGCAAGGCTGTCCAGTAGTCGCTAAGCACTGAGAACGATTAAGTGAGATTATCTGCGAAAGAAGATCAAGCGAAAGAGGATCAAGGAGAACCAGCAAATGAGCAAAAGCCATTTTGAACAACGAATGTGGCGAGCGGTCGAGCAACTGGCTGACGGCGAGGTCGTCAGCTTTGGCGACGTTGCAGGTCGGGCGGGGCGGCCCAAGGCTTCACGAGCTGCAGGCAGAATGCTGTCAAAAATCCGAGACACAGACCTGCCGTGGTGGCGAGTGGTCTACTCAAACGGAAAACTTCCCGCCTGCCGACCGGACGTGCAAACCGAGCGACTACAGGCCGAAGGCGTTACGCTGGAGAACGGCCGAGTAGTCTCGGCGCCGCTTGGGCGTTTTGAAGGATAGATGATCTATTCAATAGACGGCCTACTTCAATAGACGGCTTACTTTAATAGAAGGCCTACTTAATATAGACGGCCTACTTAAAACGCCTATCCAGTTCCGCATAGCGATCCACGCGAGCATGCCGAGCCCGAATCTTCTGGGAGAAATCGGCGGCGTCACGATGCTCTAACGCCAAATCATTTACCAACGCAATCTTAGTGAGCTCTTCAAACGAGATCCGATTGTCCAGCAGCCCCAGATCATAGGCGTACTTGGCCGACAAGCCCGGCAACAAAACACGCCAGCCATACATGATTTTTTTCGAGCTAATCTCATTCACGTGCCCGGCCAGGTTCGTCGTGCAATTATTTTTAATAGTGTGATAAAACTCCGGATCAACGGCTATCTGATTGGCTCGCCCCATCACGTCCAGAAACAACGCCTGAGCTTGCTCGGGCTGGGCAACCGACGGATAAACATAGACCTCCGCGTCGCGATGCTCGGTTCGCAAGCGAATCAAATCCCTCTCGTCGCCCACCAAATACATCAGCTCGAACTTTCGCCCCAGTCCCAATACAGGATTGTAGCTTTCCCCTTTTTCTTTACGAACTTCGATCGAAACCGTCAAGTAAGTTCCGTCTTGCAGCCCAAAGCTAACCATCGTGTGAGCGATTTGCTTGATTTTGAACGGCACAACAACGAAGTCGACCGACTGAATCTCGCTTAGATTGAATTTCCGGTCGAAGTATTCAACCACAAAGTCATCTTCGCTAACGTAGGTATTGTGGCGAATATTCTTTAACGTGACCTCGCCCGCCTCAAGCGACACCGACGGCACTTGCTCCATCTCGGGGCTCCAATCGCGATCATTGGAAGCCTGTAAGCGATCGGTCAATCCACCTAAGCTTAGCCGACTACAACCGGCTGAAAAAACCACAATCGCGCAGCACAAAATCGCGACCAAAATTTGGCAGCGTTCGGAGACGACAAGTTTTAACGCTCGACAAAACATAGCTCGTACGATCATTGGTTAAGTTGGATCAAGTTGGCTTATAGATAGTTACCTTCAGTGCAACAAGAGCGATCAAAGCGTACCAGTACCCGCTGCAGGTATTCGCCACATGCAGCGTCGGCGCCTTCCGCTCTCCCCCCCCTTCCACAAAATGGAGCTCACTCTGGTTTTCTTAGTTGAAATAAATTCCCCGCATGCAACAGCCCTGAGTGATCCATCCCACCGACGCAAGCTCTCGCCAGAACGAGCCCGCAAACGTTGTTTGACAACCGAATTTCGCCAGCCAGCTCCTTCGTGCTAGCAGTTCGCGACATTGTTGGTTCTTCCTCACAGAACTAAACTGTCCGCATTATTATTCCAAGTCTGCAAGGCACCGCTCAGCCTCGCCGACCCAACGCTCCATCGACAGTAAACACTCCAACATGAAAATCGACCAACGCATTGCTCCCATCCGCGCCATTTGGTCGGACGTCGACGGAGTGCTCACCAGCGGCGGAATCACCTACGACAACCAGGGCATTGAGACGAAGACCTTTCACGTTCGCGATGGTCTAGGGATCAAGCTTTGGCAAAAAGCGGGCTATCACATTGGCATCATCACCGCACGTTCATCGCATATCGTCAAAATTCGCATGAACGAACTGGGAGTTGAAACCGTACGACAAGGCGCCAAGAACAAGCTTGAAGTTGCTCAAAAACTAGTCGCAGAGACGGGCATTTCACTTGCAGAAATTTGCTACATCGGCGACGACTTGTCTGACCTGCCGTTACTGTCCAACGTAGGACTAGCCGCCACCGTCGCCGACGGCGTGCAGGAAGTCAAAGACGCTTGCCAACTGGTTACCCAAGCCAAAGGCGGCGAGGGTGCGGTCCGCGAACTGGTCGAAACAATTTTAAAAAGCCAACAGCATTGGGGCGAACTCCTCCAAGCTTACACGAAGTAACGCCCACGCCGATCCTTCCACCCAAACCACTGGCCCCGAAAACCGCCCTTGTCCACCGCCACCAACATCCCGAGCCCCCGCCAAAAATCGCGACGGTCCATGAACCCGGTGGCGCAGTATGTGTTGTCGTTGGCCACATGCATCATCGGTTACTTTACGTATTTAAAATACGCTGTTCCCGTTATCGAAAACCCCGCCGCTCGTCCGGCGCATCTTGCCCGGCAGCAATCGAACGTGTTAATCCCAACGATTCACAAAAACGGGATGATCTCGCTGCTGCCCCCCGAAGCCTGGGAACTAAGCGACTGTAAAACGCTGATCACCGCCACGGGCACCATATTGTTCAAAGATGTTTCGCATCAACCTGACGGCACGGTCAAACTTTCGCCGTTCACGCTAATGACCAATGTCGGCGAAGACATGTTGCTAAACCCAACCCACGCGCCAGCGACCGGCCAAAATACGCCACTCGTCCTTCGCACTGTCGAAGGAGCAACGCTAAAACTGAACAAGCCCTTTACCGAAGCCCTTCAAGGCGGCACCGAAATCCAATCGGCTTGGCTCACCGGTGAAGTCGACATCTACCGCCCGCCTTCGGGCCCGAACAAAAACGATGTCTTGCACGTCCTAACTAGCAATGTAAAAATCGACCGCAATCGAATTTACACCCTCGACACGCTCGACAGCCCTTTTCTATTTTCGTACGGGCCGCATCGCGGTCGCGGGCGAAACCTAATTATCGACTTACTCCACACCGAAAAATCAGTCGCCGGCAAACAAGACTTTTCTAGCATCTCTGGAATACGTAGGCTCGAACTGGCTTACCTTGACCGCCTGCGAATCGCACCCGCAGCAGCCAAGCCCTCAGCCACCGCCGACGATTCAGCCAACCAATTATTCGGCGGCCCAGACGCTCCGTTGGATGTATCCTGCGAAGGCCCTTGCGTGTTCGACTTTACCGAGCAAACGGTATCCTTTACTGATCAAGTCGTGGTCAAGAAAGTCGGCCCAACGCCAGACTCACTTGCTTGTGAGCGTTTACAAATCAAGTTCGACCAAAACCCGTTGGCCGACAAATCAAACACCCCCCCAACAGCCGCCCAACCAAAACGAGAGCTTGGCATCGAAAGCTTACTCGCCGAAGGATCCCCCGTAATCGTCGATGCGATTTCACGTCCGGCCAAAATCACCGCCGCCCGTCTTGCCTACGACGCTACGACGGACATCATCACCGGCACCGCAGGCCCCAGCAGCGGCGGCATGGTGACTTTGGTCACGCCCGAACTCCAATACAAAGTCGGACAGCTTAGCTGCAAACTCGCCACCGGCGCCGACGACAAAAAAACACTTGATGCGATATCGTCTTCTGGACCTGGGCAGCTGCTCAAGCTTGGCAAAACACCCAAAGAAGAAATATTCGTGCATTGGACCAAGAGCCTCAACATGGCGCGGGATCAGCGTGACCCAAGCATCCAAACCCTCGTTTTAAAAGGCTCCCCGCACGTTAAGTTTCAGGAAACATCCACTATCGATGCCGAACGAATCGACTTGAAGCTAAAGCGATTTGAAAACTCAAATGGCGAAGCCGGCCAAACCGAATTCGCCGTCATGGAAGTCGTTGCCACTCAAAACGTACGTATCGCCACCCCTGACCTCACCGGAAAAACCGACCGTTTGATCGCCGAGTTCCCGAACCCATTGAAACTCAAGTCTCACCGAGTCAGCCGCCCTCGCTACTCGGCGATTGGTACGCAAACCGTCGATGGCAATAACAGCGATCGCAGGTTCCCTCAACTTCCAAATCCAATCAACAACCGCCCAAACTTCGGTGCCGCGCAACCAATCCCCATCCCTCCTAAGCAAAACAAACTTTCCACCAAAAAGCATCTCAATTTCAGCGGCCAACAAGTCAGAATATCGATCCTTGAAGCGACCAGCGACAACATGTCCTTCGAAGAACTCGTCATCAACGGCGACGTGTCCGTTTCTCAGCACGACAACGATGCCCCCGACAGCTCAAAATCGTTTGAGATAAAAGGCGACCACTTACGTTTGCAACCACAAACTGGCGAGGAACGCTTCCGACTCGAACTAAGCTCAAACGACAACACGGCCACCATCCATTCACCCGAGTTTACGATCACCGGTCAAAAAATCCATTTTGACCAAGTCGCAAACAAACTCTGGGTTGAAGGCCCGGGCCGGTTCAACATCGACAACAGCCAAGTCGCGACCAACCCTCCAGTCAGTGTCGCCAACCGAGGTGGTTTCTCGCAATCGGTCGCGCTAGGAGCCAGACGTGCCCTCGCCAAACCGGCCGCCAAGTTTGAAGCGTCCTGGCAAGGTGGCATGATATTCGACGGTCGCAAGATTTATCTCGAACGAAATATCGTTTCAAAAACCGAACAATTCGACGGCGCCAAACAGAATGTAACCCAAGCCAACTGCGGGCAAATGTCAGTGGCACTCAGTCGATACGTCGATTTTGAAAAACTCAAGCAGGGCAGTGAAACCGGAATAACCAAACCGCAAGACATCAAGCCGACCGAATTGATTTTCATTGATCAAGTCGACCCACTGAATCAAGTTTTTGGCCAAGTACCGGTCAATCCAAATCTCAAACCAACACCGTCACTCATCTCCAATCGTTTTTTTGACGTGAACGGCAAGCTACTCCAACAACAAACCATCAGTTCAAAAAAGGTCCGCGTCGACCCGGCTTCAAAAAACATCTTTGCCGACGGGGCAGGCTGGATTTCAACCCACGACCTACGTGCGCCAGACAGCTCGAATACCAAACGTTCTTCAACCTCGCCGCTTACCAGAATGGCCGCCTCACGTAACGACGCCAACAAACCGATCACTTTCGTCCGAGCCAATTTCTCGGACCAATTAGCGATCGAGGCAGCGAAGAACCAGATGACCATCAGCGGCCGCGTCCGTACGCTTCACTTACAAACCGACGACTGGCGAACCAATGCAGATCCCGATCGAATCCCTCTGGAACTACAATCGTCGGCGACGCTGTTGAATTCAGAGCGTCTTACGCTCGCTCGCTGGCAACCTCGCGATTCAGCTGAGCCCACTCACGAGATGATCGCCGACGGCAACGTTCGGATTTTTAGCGACTCGATCGACTTGTCTGCCAACCGAGTCAGCTACAACCAAGCCAACGACATGCTGGTCGTCAACGGCACCACCCGAACTGCAGCTACTATCCGCTACCGTCAAGCGACGGGGCCTTCACAGTCTTGGCAGGATTTTACCGCCGAAAAATTTGAGTACAACATCGCAACGCAAACGGTAAACATCAATGGCGTCCGCAAAGGCGAAGCCATTCGACTCGACTAAGAGCCCCCGCGACAATCTTTTTGAGCGACGCATCTCTGGCGTTGTCGCCAAGTATTGGGACAAGCACTAATCGCTCTCTACGCCCCTACGCCCTCTACCTTTCCTGCTCTCTTTACTTTCTTCTTCTACATCAACAACGACAACTCTTCTTCGGCCACGACCCAACCGCGGCATTCAGGTTGTTCACAGCGACACTCGATCGCATGGCTAGCCGGCCAGTTGTAATCGATCGTCAACTCTTGTTCAGGCTGCACATTATCGATCGCGATCAAATACAAACCGCGACTGGCGGGCTGATCTTCGGTGGCTGGGATGTCGAGCATTTCGAAATAACAGTTAGGCGCACAGCTATGATTCAAAAAACGAAACGGCGCAATTGGCTCTAACAACTGGTCATCGTACTCAAACGTATAATCGTCGGCACCGCTGTTGTCATTGAACACTCGGCCCGTAATCTCGCCAATCACAGACCCGACCGGATAAGGTCGAACCGAATAGGCCGCTTTGCCCAAATGAGTTTCGACCACGCGAATGTTCTCTGCGTGCATGCCATCGGCAGAGTCGCCAGAGTTGATTTCAAAAAGCGTCAAGAGGACCGTCTTCCATGTTAGGCCAGGTGGATCAAAATTGAGTCGCGGATTCTACTCCGATCGACAAACCTGACAAGCTCCAATCGGAGTACTCTAAAGCAATTGGTCGAGGCGAAAGTTAAACGTGCTCGCGCCATAAAAACGAACCACCACTCCGTTGAAAACGTAAAAGCTAGTGTGTCTTTGTTTTGAAAACGGTTTGAGGTGTAATCCTCGTTGAAAATGCTCGTCTAAATATCACCTTGGCTGTGAACCGCTCGCCCTCAACCAGCCCGTTTTTGAACTCAACCAGCCCGTTTTTGAACTCAACCAGACCGTTTTTGAACTTAACCAGCCCATGTTTGATCCAAACAACCGGTCTAATAAAACAAAACGGTTGAAAAGCAGTTTTGAGGCAGAGATTTGCGTCAGAACGTGGACTTCGCCGGTCGACAAGTTAGCGTCAAGGAATCAAAATTAGTTAGCGGCAACCAGAGCCCCGCACACGCCTTCTATCCTCGCCCCGGACCTGCCAAAGCCATGACGACTTCGACTGCAGACCAACAACCTACCGCTGAAGAATCTTCCGCCGCGTCCAACCTTGGCCCGCCCATGATCGAGGCGGATCGACTGTCGAAGTTCTACGGAATCTTTGCCGCCACGCGTGAAGTCAGCTTCAAGGTCCACCTTGGCGAAGTCGTTGCCTTCTTAGGCCCAAACGGCGCCGGCAAAAGCACGACCATGAAAATCCTGACCGGCTACCTCTCGCCCAGCCAAGGCGTCGCCAAAATTGCTGGTTACGACATGAACACTCAACGCCTGGAAGGCTCCAAAAAACTGGGCTATCTTCCCGAGACCGGACCGCTGTACCCCGAGATGACACCGTACAGCTTGTTGGACTTTTTTGCCGAAGCTCGCGGCATGAACAAGAAAACAAAAATCAACCAGATCGCCAAAGCCGTCGAACTCTGTGCACTTGGAAGCGTGATCTACAAACCGATCAATAAACTCTCCAAAGGTTATCGCCAGCGCGTCGGGATGGCCCAAGCGTTGATTCACGAACCCGAAGTTTTAATTTTGGACGAACCGACATCTGGTTTGGACCCTAACCAAATCCGTGGCGTCCGAGAAACGATCACTCGATTTGGCCAAAAGAAAACCATCCTGCTGTCGACTCACATCCTACAAGAAGTCGAAGCGATGGCCGACCGCGTGGTGATGATCAACGAAGGCCGCAAAGTTTACGACGGATTACTAAAAGACATGGACCCCGAAGGCCTCGGCCTAGACCATGTGTTCGCCAACCTGACCGGCCATTGCCCGCACACCGGCGTGAAACTAAAAGAATCCGAGCTCGATCCGGAACTCGCCGCAACCGCCAACCGAGCACTACAAAAAAACGCCACCAGCGACGCCGACGCCTCCGGCGACCAAGGCACTGAGCCACCAGCAAGCTCCTAAGCCTTTACTTTTCCTACCTTCTTTATTTCTTTACGTCCTTTCTTTTCACAGTTGTGAACCAAAATGGGTGAAGCCGTAGCCACCGACAGTCAGTTTCAAGCTCTCCTTCTGCAGTTGATTGAGTTCTCTTTCATGCTCGTGATCGACGCGATTTTTTTGATCGTCTTGGTCGTGCTCATGCTGCCGCTGGGGATCTGGCGACAAGCAGCCTTTGCGGTCATGAAGCGAAACTTCATCGGCTACTTCAGCAACCCAACCGGCTACGTTTTCTTATGCCTGTTCGTGCTGTTAACATCCTTCGCCGCGTTTTGGCCGCACGAATTCTTCACCACCAACCTCGCCAACTTTGATCAACTGAACGCCTACCTGCCGTACATCATGTTGATTTTCATCCCAGCGATCACGATGAGCATTTGGGCGGAGGAGCGACGACAGGGCACCGACGAACTACTGCTGACCTTGCCAGCCAAAGACTTTGACATCGTGATCGGCAAATACTTTGCGGCGGTGTTGGTATTTACCGTCAGCCTGTTGTTTTCGCAGCTATCCAACTACGGCGTGCTATTGTCGATGACCGGCGGCCAATTGGACAACCTGCTGCTGTTTTCAACCTACCTCGGCTACTGGTTCATGGGGATCGCGATGATCGCTCTTGGCATGGTGGCATCGTTTTTGACTCGCAACTTGACCGTTGGTTTTATCCTCGGCGCCGCACTGAACGCGCCGCTGGCGTTCTTTTCCAATGCCGACGTCATCCTGTCCGATTCGACTTGGATCAGCCGCTTATTCGATTGGTCGCTGCTGCAACGCTTCGAGCCTTTCGGCCGTGGACTAATCAGCCTGTCGTCGATTTTTTACTTTTTGGGCATCGTGGTGATCGGTGTTTACTTGAGCCTAATTCTGATCGGCCGACGGCACTGGCTGGGCGGTCGCGATGGGACTTCACTGGTTTGGCATTACCTTGTCCGAGCAGCGATGGTCGCCGTGATCGCAGTGGCGGGGGTTTTGATCGTGCAGCACAGCCCACTCAACCAAGCCCGCATGGACATCTCGGAAAAGAAAATCAACACACTCACAGACGAAACCAAATCGATCCTGAACACCCTGGCCAACGAAGATTCCGACGACGCTCAGCCGATCAACATTGAAGCTTACATCAGCGACAGCATTCCCAGCGAGTTCGTCAAACTAAAATACGACTTGAAGAACCAGCTGAGAGCCTTTGACGTCCGTGGCGGCAAACGAATCAATGTTACGCTGCACGAAGACGTGCGGCCGTATTCGCCGGAAGCCATTTTGGCGGAAAAAAAATACGGCATCCGCCCCGTTACCGTACGCAGCGAATCCCGCGGCGCGTTGAAAGAAGAAGAGGTTATTGTCGGGATGGCGGTGTCCAGCGGTTTGCAACGCTTGGTCATCCCTTTTATGCAATACGGCATCCCGGTCGAATACGAACTGATGCGATCGATCAACACGGTCTCGCAGCCCGCCAAGAAAACCATCGGCGTCGTGCAAACCGATTCACTACCGCTCGGTGGATCTCTTACCTCCAACGGGCAACGCGTCCGCATCCGACCGCTGCAGATTTTCAACGAACTTTCAAAACAATACGACCTAGTTCAAGTCGACGCCAGCCAGCCGATCGAACTGTTCAAAGAAAACGAAGATGGCGATCAAGTCCAACGATACGACGCCCTGATCGTAACTCAACCTTCGCAAACCACACCGGCGGAACTGAAAAACATCGTCAACGCCGTCCAATCCGGACAGCCAACCGCGATTTTCGAAGACCCTTTGCCAAACCCACAAAACCTCCCTCACGTCCGCGGCACGTTCCAACCTCGGCTGTTTGCCCGCAGCGGCCCCGAACAATCCGACCTGAAGCTATTGCTTGACGCTCTCGAACTGAACATCGATTTTGCCACTCGCGGCGACACTCGATCGCCGTATCTGCTCTGGCACAACGAAAGCCAAAATCCTTACCGAGCGAACCTACAGCTAAATCAAGAAGAACAGCTGATCATCCAAGAAACCAAATCACAGACCGATCCTCGATTCTCACAAACCAGTTCAGCCACCCAAGGCATCACGCAAATGTATTTCCAGTACGCTGGCTACATTTCGCCCAAGCCACTGGCCAACCCCCAGCTAGAATTTGAACCGTTGATCAATTCTGGCAGAGCAGGGCGGGTGCTTACCAGCAGCCTTTCCGGCACGCCTGACCAGATCAAACAGGCTCGTGGATCTCAGGATCTGCAATACATTATCGCCGCCCACATCAAAGGCGACAAATCTGAGCAAGGCCCCGAAACGAAGGGCCCCCCATCCGCTGACAACACGAACGTGATCTGGGTCGCCGACTACGACACGCTCGGCGACATGTACCTCGCCGTCCGCGCCGCGCCGGTTCGTAGCGGAACCGAATACACTTATCAGAACGTTAGCTTTGTCCTAAACGCGATCGATACTCTGGCCGGAGTCGAAGAATACAATCAAATCCGGACCCGAAAGATCAACCACGTCACGTTGGAAGAAGTCGAAAAGACATACAACGAAGCGATGGAGGTCGTCCACCAAGCCGAAAACGAACTGGTGATCGAATTCCAAAACGAACTCAACCGCGCGATCGAAGAAAGCCGTAAAGCGATCGAACCGATCCAGAAGAGTATTCAACGTGAAGAGAAAAAGAAGTCCGCAGGCCAAGCTTACAACGCCTCTAAACTTTTATCTTTGAAGAACCTACTGGCTCAAGAAGAACGAGAACAACGCAACAACATCACGCGTCGTCGCGACGAACTTCAAAACGAGCGCGAAGAGAAAAAACGACAAATCGAACTCACCGCCGAACTTAAGATCCAAGAAGTCCAGCGACAATACAAAATCTGGTCGGTCATCATCCCTCCGCTTCCCCCACTGCTGGTAGGCATCTTTGTGGCCACTCGCAGACGTCTCCGCGAACGCGAAGGCATCTCCAAAGCTCGCCGCCTGAAATAACCCGAACCAACAACGCCGTTTTCATTCTATCAATTCACTTACCACGCCAACCACCTCATCGTCATGAGCCCACTGCTAAAAACTCTTTCGTTGGTCATCATCGCCCTGGCAACCTCTGCCGGTGCCGCCTACTTCTACCCGTGGGCCGAAACCGAAACCCAATCAAGCGCCGTTGGCGAACCGTTGTTTGAAGACTACGAACCGACGACCGTTCGGCGAATCAAGATCGAACGATTCGACCCTAAAACGGGCAAGCTCACCACCGTTACGGCTCGACGTAAAGGCGATCAATGGTTGCTGCCCGACAAAGATAACTTCATCGCCACTAACGCCCGGCATATCGCACAAGTCACCAACACGCTGCTAAAGTTAGAGGTCCTAGAAGAAAAATCAAACAAAGAAACCGATCACTCAACCTACGGCGTCATTGACCCAGCGTTGCACCAAACCACGGCAAACAAATCAGCGTTAGGGATCAAGATCACGCTTGAAGACGCTTCAAAACGGCCGATCGCCAACCTGATCGTCGGCAAGCCGGCTGAAAAAAGTGCTCGAAACGCGCAGACCCAAAAGCGATTCGTTTCGGTCCCCGGTGCCCCGAACGTTTACATGGTAGAAATCAATCCGTTTGCGCTAACGACGCAGTTTGACGCATGGATGCAACCCAACCTATTTCAGCTTACCCAGCAAGTCGACAGCAAGCTGTTCTTTGAAAAGGCCGACGAGGAATCACCCGAAAATTTGATTTACAAACTAGCGTACGACCCAACGGCACCCCCGACTCCTGACGCACTCCCATTGTCCACGCTTCAACAGGCCGACGAAAAAGGCGAACTTATCGACGCCCAATTGGCAGTGGCTTCCCAGCAATCGGTTGCTTTGATGATTCGCCAACTGGCAGGCTTGTTCGTCACCAATGTATTTGCCAACGATAAAGCGACCCAACTGGCAATTGCGGACTCTGGCAAAACAGCCACCGCGGCCGAACTCGAATCGCTCAAGCCGCGAGGCATTCGATTCGTTTCAGACGAGGACTTCAAATTGATCTTAACCGGTTCGCAGGGGAAAATTGGCGTCGCGTACAACACGGGCCTAGTGATTACGATGCATCTTGGCGATGCTTTATCGGACATCGACGCGACGCAAGAACGCCCCGAACATTACGGCTTGCTGCTGGCCACCGTGGACGAGTCTCTGATCGAGATGCCGACCGAACCTGAGAGCGCCGAAGACGCTGACGAAGCGGAGAAACAAAAGAAGGCTTATCTGTTGGCCGTCAAAGAACGTAAAGAGACCCTGAAGTCATCTCGTGTTTCGGCCAACGAATTCAATCAACAGCATGCCGGTTGGTTGTACGCTGTTCCCAAACAAGCCGTTGGCAATTTGCTGCCAGTGTTGGAATTCAATTAAGGCCTTAATCTTAAGATTAATCCCGGGCTGCGAATTGAGATTAAGAGTCGGGGAACTTAGCCCACCGACGACTCTCAATAAAAAAAGCCGAACTCTATCGAGTCCGGCCTTGGTCTTCAATTCAATTGGTGATCAAAACAAGCGACTAGTCTTTCCCGTCGCCGTGCTTAATCTTCGGCCAGTACTTATCAAAGCCGCCCTCTTTCAAGAAGTCAGGGCTGTTGTCCAAGTCATGACATTCTTTACATGCACTGGCACGAGCATCTTTGAGCGTAAGGTGCATTTGCTTGCGCGACGCATCAAGCCTCGCTTGATCGACTTGCTGCTTCGCAGCAAGTTCTTCCAACGCCACGTGAGCTGAACCAGGACCGTGGCAGTTTTCACAACCATTGCCAAATAAGTGATCATGTTTCGCCAAGTCGGTTAAACCCGATTTATACGGGTAAAACTTTTGCGGATTCCACCCCGTCGCATGACAACTCATGCACTCCGGATCGTATTGACGTTGGACCCACACGCGATCGTCGTTTGGATTCTGCGCCAAATCCTGAGTGGCTTTTTCGTGAGGACCGCCGTCACCGTCAACGCCGTCAGCCCAAATATCAAATTCTTCGCCGTGACAATCTGCACACGCACCCGAGCCAACGAACTGCAAACCGGTCGGATGGTCACGTGGTTTAATATCCGCCAAAGCACCCGCGAGCCACAAGCGTTTTAGTTCATTCTGGTAACTCAAGAATACCGACTTCACCTCTTCGGTATCCTTGAACTGATGCTCAAGAGCAACGCGTTCGTATTTGACCTTGGCTTTTCCGTTTTCAAACGTCAAACCGACCAAACCAACATACATCCCTTTAACGCCGACTTGAATCATCGGTGTTGAATGGTTGACGCCCTGGACGACTTCCGGTTGAAACGTTGGATCGCCAGCACCACCTGCGGTCACTAGCAAATCAAAGTCAGGAAAGGACTTGGCGAGCCTTCGAGAGGCTTCCATGTCAGTGAAAGCCATCAAAACCATCGCGTCGCAGCCAGCAGCCTTCATCTTCGCTGCAGCCGACCTGACGCCATTTTCCGCCTTTTGGACGATCAAGCCGTCGCGTTTCGATAAGTCATTTAAATATTCGTTACCAACCACCATTGTGATGCCAACTTTTTTGCCGGCTCGTTCGACGATTACGAATTTCTGAGTCAATGATTCGTCTAAGACTTCAACGTTGGCACACATAAACGGAATGTTGTTACCGTCAAACACATTGGCCATCGTTTGCACCAACTCCAACGACGGCAACTTTAGGTCGTCTGGGCCCAGGCCGATGGCATCGTACTTCATGACCTTGCACATGCCTTCGTAGGTCTTGCTGAGCTTCAACAGTGGTTGCTGCCCGAAGCGTCGAACTTGGTTGCCTGCATCGATCGGAATCAAATCCCATCCGCGAGCCTGCAAAATCTTTTGAACGCGATGGCGACGCATCATGCCGCCTTTTTGTCGAGCCAGAGTGATGCAACCACAAGGTTCAATGTAACCGTGTTGGCGTCCGCTGATGAACAATGTCAAATCCGGCTTTGCCCAATCCTTGGCGACATCGTTAGGGTCTTTCATGGCCGACGATTCTTCTTCGTCGTCATCGGTCGCAACCGGGATGCCAGTAATCGTTGCCAAACGCGACACGGGACGCATAGCGCCAATCGCGGCGAAAGCCCCGAGACAAGCGATGCTAGCAACTAACAACCGGCCAGTAAGTGATTTGTACTTCATTGAATTCACGTCTTCAAAAACACTATTCGAATTCCGTTAAGCGTTCAAAACGAATCAATTTCCGCTTCGATCCGCCTAACTATTCACAATCATTTGACAATAGAGCACATTTCAACCGCCCTTGAAGGGGCAGGAAAAACAGATTTCGACTGAGCTTTAGAAGGATACCGAGCATGCCAAAATGGGTAAATGGCAACCTCTGCCTGAAACACTCGCTGAAACACTTACAAAAACGACCAGCAGCCTCTATCGAGCGGAGCCTTCGGCTCGCATGACTTGCAATTTTTGCCGCAAACGAAGGCGACACTTTTCAACAAAATCGAGATTCTCAGGCGACACGTAGTCCGGGTAGGTCCACCGGCTTGGATTCCATTTCTTGCCGTGATAAGCCAACGTCACCTCGCCGTAAATTCCTTCGCCTAAATAAACTCGGTGGTCTCGGTCCTTAATCGTCGCCAAAATTAACTTGGCTTCCGTCACGTACCCCGGATCAATATTGATCGGTCGCTCGACATCGTGTGAGCGCAAACCTTCGAACACCTTCTCGATTGCGTTGGAGTTATTCTTGATCGACGGCAACTTGCCGGGGTCAATTGGTTGCTCAAAAGCGAACAATTGCTTTTTGATTCCGCCCCCCATCGTGGCGTTATAAAACGACGTGTGATCAAAATCGAAGATCGGCGTCTTCAACCAGACTTCACCCCAAGCCGCTTCGATCTGCGCAGCGCCCCATTCGATGGCCTCCACGCTATTACTAGAGATCGCCGTGATCAGTAGAACGGGAATCGGTGGTCGAGTTTGCCCCATGGGAGGTTACCGTTGGTTTATAAAAGAAAGCTTCGTGTTTTTTTTCGTTCAATCACTCAAGCGACGGAGTCACAATGGAAGCCCGCGGCGTTGGCGAAGAACTGTGGTGATGGGCTTCTAGTGGTCTGTCAATGTTGAACTTTAAGCTAGCTGGATTCGCCAGAATCCAGTTTGATTCAGAGGAAACCGAACTCTGGCGAGTCCGGCTACATGTTTCGATCCTAATCTTTATCTTTGACAGACCACTAGCCTGTCATTTGCATGGG
>JALZWN010000130.1 GCA_023300235.1 Mariniblastus sp. | reverse complement strand
CGCCCCTAGATCAATGAGATTCATCGCCGCATTGTGCTTGCTCGTGCTTACAGGCTGCAGCGGCTCAGCTGACAATCCGAGAACCTACGCAACCGGCAACTCAAATATGGAACCCTCGCGACTAACTGAACCCGGAATTCTGTCCGAGCTTCCCGACGAGCTTTCGTACCTTGTCGAACCTGCACTCGAATATGGACGCTTCCAATTCGACGAACACATTTTCAATTTCCTCGATTCGGCAACGCCCGCGCAGATGGAAGAACTTGCTTCCGTCGCAGAGCGCGTACGCCTCAGTGACCATTACCCCGCTGTGAATCGGTTTCTCGACCAATACCCCGTCACCCACCACGAACAGACATCATGTCTGTACTTTCTGTTTGGCGTACTTGATTTCGCCGACTTGTCTTTCGAGCCTCCAGCCGAATAGTGATGGGCCGGGGCGTCTAACATGGTTTTTACGCCAGGCCTTCGGCACACCTTCCTTGGTTGGTCACGCGGACTGGCATTGGTAGAATCTCTCGAAGGTCAATCTTGAATGGCACCGCAACGGCGGGGTCGTAAAAAACATCCGTTACAGGGCCGCCCCGAATGAAAAGACGTCTTCGCAAAAAACGCCGACTCGGTGAATTTGCAGAACTTGGTTTCAGTCTTCGCTTCGCAATGTGTCGCGATTTGGACGAAGATGCTCGCATGACGCTGCTTGATGAATTTCTCGATGAAGTCGAATGCCTCGGTTTGCAGTTCGGCGGTGGTGGAATCCACGTCTGGAGTGGGTTTGTTGAGCTCTGCGGGCGAGGTTCCGCTACAGAGCAGCATCGCGCCTCAATACTATCTTGGCTCGAGCAGCACGCTGATATTGAAAGTCCGAGTGTTGCCGAGCTCGTTGACGCATGGCATGGTTGGGACTAACCGCTAAGTTGCGTGCTTTTGAGATCGCGGAACGATCTGGTACTTCACCGGTCGTGTAACATAGTTTTTAAAAGTAAGGCTGCGGCTTTGTCATTGGGACATTGTCTGGTTTGCCGCGCCGCAGACACAGCCTCTTTGGCAACGTGGTTGCTTTTTGGTAAACTGTTTGGTGTTGAGACGCTTTTTTGCTTCCGTAAGAAGCTGGCGCCGTAGAAGATTTCCGTTTCGGGACATCAGCCATTAGTAATCGCACGTGGGCATTGCATTGACTGCGGTAAGACTTTTCGCCGCGACCAAACCGTTGACGCCGTTCAATGCGCGCACTGTGGTGAATCATGCGAATACGTCCACTGGAAAATTCACGTCCCCTCGCCTCGGAAACGCAAAGAATGGGACGCGTTTTGGAAGCAATATCGATCCGAGAAACGTCTGCTTGACGCCTATCACAACGGTACGCTCACCGAATCCGTGACCCTTGAAATTCTCAACATGCAGTTGAACGCTCGGTCTTGATTCGTTTACTTTTCAACGATGCACGTGGTTGGCTCGTTGAGACTACTCTTCTTTTTCGATCGACAAGCTACCTTTAAACCCTGGTAGCAGTTTGCGGTCGGTGTTGTCTACGTCTGCCCAAACTTCGAAGACTCGCTCAGATGCGCGAATTTCAGGACTCACAAATACGACTTCAGCTTCTCTGATAACGTCGCCGCCGGGGTGTTCTAGTTCGAAGACTGCTTTGTCACCGGGCTTGATGGCCAAGGCGTACTCGGAACTGTAAACCGCTTTGACGCGTAGCTTGTCCAAGCCAATAACTCGAACGACTGTCTGACCACTCTGGACTGATTCGCCGCATTGAGCTTCGACTGCGACCACCATGCCTGCGATAGGAGAACAAATTTGGCGACGACACAAACGAATCGCAGAGGCTTTTCTTTCCTCGTCTCGAAGGTTTGCAGTTAGTAGTGCCACCGCCCCCTCGGACTCTGCTTGTTCAATCGACAATGAGGCTTGATCGCGTTCAAGACGTAGGCGGTCGATTTCAGTTTCGGAGATGCTCAATGCATATTCCTTGACTGCATTTTCGCTTTTAAGCAATTGTTTCTCTCGAACAGCCAACGACTTGCGAGAGAGACGCAGGTTGACATCACTCTTGGATTCTTCAGAAGCAATTTTCCACGCAAGTTCACCAGCAGCGGCTTCCGTTTTGAAAAGCGCCGAGTCAAGCGTTAACAGCAGATCGTTCGCGGCGACAATATCGCCTGGTGCTACAGCGATCTTTTCAATGACTCCGGGGTCTAGTGAAGCAACTTTTACATTGTCAATCAGCGTCAGTTGCGCATTGGCGTAGGAGATTGTTTCTTGAGGCGCCGCGTGAAGTATAGCCGGAGCAAAAAGTAGGACAGCAAGCGTGCAGGCGAGATGTTTCATGGCGTTGGTAGAAAAACAAGGTTTGAGTTTACGCCTATGTTACTCAAGCAATTGAATTCGACCAATCAAAAAGTGCTTTGAACGCGATTTTAAAGTCCCTCATTTCGTTAGTATATTGCGGCGATTAGGCTCTTACTTCAAAAATCCGTACTGTCGCAAGCGTTTGTTTTGCGTCGACCTGTCCAGGCGGTTTCTACGCGTTGCTTCTCGTGCATCTTCCGAAAGTCGAATTTTCTCATCAAACGTGATCGCATACTCTTCCAACAAATGGGCCGATTCGAAATGAACTTGCGCAATTGCCCGAGCATGGTCGGTCTTGGCAACGTGATATACCAGCTGAGCATCCAAGAGCCGTTGTTGAGCATCTAAGAGGTCTTCGAAGCCTACCGCGTCTGCCCGGAAAGCAACTGATCTCGCTTTCGCCGATTCACTGGAGGCCTCGGCCCCTAGCCGAGAAAGCTCCAATACACTGTAAGCTTGATCGGCCGTTCGAACCGCGGTTCCAAGTTCGTGCAGGATCTGTTGTTTTAACTCTTTCAACACAGATCGTTGACGCATCAGTTGCAGTTCCGAGTTCCGGACGCCCGCATGGGCTCTACGAAAACCAAGCGGAGCTTGAAGCGAAAGCCCCACTTCGAATTCGTCAAAGTTTCCGTTGAACGCTTCATTAAGTGCACCCGAGAATTGCCCGCCGTCATCGATTAATCGATCTCCAAATCCATTGTTTCTGTAGGTGGCGATTGCGTCGAGACGAGGCTGAGTGAAGCTTTTGGCTGCAAGTAGTAAGAGCTCGCGTTGTTCCAGTAATTTACGCTGTTGTCGGATTTCGGTTCGGTTTTCAAGAGTTTCTGATGCCATGGAATGCCAGTCGTATACTGACTCAACAGCTTCTGACGTGTCTGATGGCATGAGCATCGTGCTGTCGCTTTGCGGCAAGCTTAGTAATCTTCGAAGGTCAGCCTCTGATTGTAGCGTGCTGTTTAGGCTCTGCGCGAGTTGTGATTCGAATTGGTAAAATTGCGCTCGTGCTTGTGCTTCGCGATGTGCTTCACCACCGGGAAGGGAATTGGTGTTTCTTGCTTTCGCGATGTTCCAAGTTTCTAGGCTTGCGTCTCTGGAGGCTTTGATCGAGATAAAGTTTTGATAGGCGAGGTCAAGCTGCCAATACGCGTTGATGATCTCCAACACCATCAGGCTTAGATTTCTTTCGAATTCTACGATCGAAATGTCATGGTTGGATCGGCTGATCAAGAATCCAGAGCCACCTAAAAAGCCGGGAGCTGATGTTGGGCCAACGGTTCGATTGAAAAGTGTTCCTCGACCTTGGAGAAGTGGCTGTCGAACGGTTGCCTGCCACGATGTGTTGAATACGCTGGGAAATAATAGTGCGGGATTGGTGCTACTGTCGTGAGTCAACCGTGAATCAAGGCTCAGTTGCGTTCCGGCCGCGGTAACCTTGCGCAGGCCAAAGGTGAAATCGGTAAGGTCTTGCTGAACGGTTGCGGCCGACCCGGTGGTTGTTGGGTTGTTGAATGTATCGTCGTTGTTGGCGTACTGAATTGCTGAGGTTAATGTCGTATCGAAGGCCGCTAGTGCAGCTTCGACGCCAAAATTGGGGTCGGTTGATTGAATCGCGGGGTCCAGTGAAGTTGCGATTCCTTGAGCGTTTTGCACGACGGTCGCTGACAAGCTTCTTAGCACTTCGACGTCGTTGAGTGCGATGGCGATTGCTTCGTCGAGCGAAACTTTGAAAAACTCACTTGGAAGCTGGCTTCGATTGGTAAGCGGCTGCTGTAGTGCGGGCTCCTGTTCAATGGTCGGATAGTTATCAGAACTGGATCGCTCGTCTGCTTGAGAATGACGCTGCGAGTAGGATGGAGCAGGTGGCTCCGGAAGCTTTATCGTTTCTTTACGATTCAAGGAGCGGCAGCCAAGGCACGCAATGGAGGTGAGCATGCCGATCAAGATCAATGAAAATTTGTATTTGACTTGAACCATCGGTTTTGTTCATCCGAAGTAAAAAACGTCTTCACTGCATCGGTACGGATTGACCGTGATATGTGGATCGACCATTACCGCCGGAGCAATAACACCGACCCTGATTGCAGCTACAAGCGGATTTACGCGACCGTTCGGCACGATTGTCTTGACCCCGACAGACCATATATCTTGCCAGTGGTCTGGCCCAGTTGGTAAGCTGTTCGGGCGTGTTCCGCATAAATATCATGGTGAGAGTGACGGGTCCGATAAGCGTTTGGGGCTGTTTTTCTTGGAGATTGGTATGAACAAAGTTGTTGTAGCTTCTTTCGCTTGGGTTTTGCTAGCGATGGTGGTTTTGCCAAGCGACGTTCTTGGGCAAGATCGAAATGCCTGCATTAAACGGAGTGCGGCGGCGGAGACCGTCGAGTCTGAGGATCAAGCGGTGGAGGATGAGTCAGTGGAAGATGAGTCAGTGGAAGATGAGTCAGTGGAAGATGAGGCGGTGGAGGATGAGGCGGTGGAAGACAAGCTGCAACCCGCCATGAAGGCCGATGAAACTCCTCTGGTAGACCTGTCGCCCTGTGGCGTGTTGAGCATGGCTACGACAGAGCGAACGCCGCAAACGATTTCAAGTGAGCAAACAAATGCTCCGACGAGAGAAGATTCGGTGCGAATTGGGAAAGTCGTGACGCTGGAGAGTGATCGTTTCGCTCACCGAGCGTTACTGTTTGAAGAGCCACTGCACGAACGCTATGGTATTGCCAATCGCCGCCCCGTAGCACAGACAGCCAAATCGACAGCGGTGTTCTTTGGCAAAGCCTTTATCTTCCCAGCAACGGCTTTGACACGGCGGCATTTAGAATGCGAATCGGGAGCAGGCTATCGCGAGGCACAAGGTAACAGGATCTGTGCACCGCCTCGGTAACCAGCACGCAGTCGCTCTTCTCACTCTCACTCTTAATCACGCATTTACTTTGGCACAGCCTACCTGAAATTGATCAGGTTCCGGAGATAGCGTATCCCCATCGCCCCCAATGACGCGGTGCCAACATGAATTTTGGCACTGCCGCAGAATCCGTCGCCAAGTTGGATCGAGTTTTCTAGCGAGCTCAAATCCACGGTCGCGTAGACCGCAAACGATGTCAATAATGGCCGTTCGCCGTCGGCGGTGGTTTTGATAGCGATCGGACCACCGTTTGTTTGCGACAGTTCTCGCGGAACTACGGTCAGTTCGTCGTGAGAAGCAACGGAAACCTCTCCGCTGAAAACTTGATCCCGGTACTGATCGACACAGAATTTTGCGGCTTGGCCAGTTTCGATCAGATTCACATCGGACTGATCAAGAACGATGATCGCTTCGTATTGGTTGTCATCGGCAATCATGCAAAGAACCGTGTTCGGTTGAAAAAAAGCACCAAGATTCTTTTCTTCAAGCGGTAGGCCGGACCAGTTTCTAAGTTGGTGGCCAATTAAAGGTGGCTGAGGTGTATTGGGAGCGACGACAACGGCACCCGTCCGCGGAGCCTTCAGGACGAGCGGTGAGGCTTGTAAAGTTTTCAAGGTAATTTGTTCTTCGGTCGACTCGATCTTGAATTGTGTTTCGGTGATCAGACGCTCGGAATCAAGGTGTAGATTTCGATTCAACTCGTAGCCCGTCAGGTCGTGTTCTAGCCGAGCAAGTTCGCCCTTCAATTGAGCAAGTTCGAGTTCGAAATCTCGGTTTTCGAGGATTGCTAGGATTTGGCCTGCTTGGACATTGTCGCCGTGCTGCACTTTGATGTCGATCAATACACCGGGCTCTTGTGTGTAAACCAGCTGAGCACCTGCGGGGCGAATCCGGCAACTTCCGTAGACATGTTGCTTAAACGGAAAGTAACAGATGAACGCTGTTGCCAATCCTAACATCAGCAGTGAAATCGTGAAATTTAAGCGTTTCACTTGTCTGAGTCTCCCAGGATAGAAAAAGAATTTGATCATTTTATAGAGCGGCATGACAAGCATGCCGAACACTGAAAACGCAACCATGAGATACGCCAACGGTGCCAAGCCCCAAGGCTCGAAAATTTGCATGATGAACCCGAAGATGAACAGTGTCACTGCCCAACGGTAAATAGCGGATACCACGCTGTACAAAGCAAAAACGCCAACCCATTTTTGCGGTAGTAGTCGCGAGTTGACCGGTTCCATGCCTAAACACCAAACTCTCGCTGTCGAAGTCAGTGCCAGCTTTGATTTCTGGGATAGGTTGGGAATCTCAAGAAAGTCAGAAAGCATGTAGTAGCCGTCGTACCGAAGCAGCGGGTTGATGTTGAACAACAGCGTACTGACCGAGCTTAGAAACATGATGTTCAACGCGAGATAGTGTATCCAGCCCGGGTTGGTAAACCACCAGATGAACGTGCAGATTGCCGCCAAGAATAACTCGACATACATCCCGCCGGCGCCAATCGCTATTCTGTGCCAACGGTTAGGCATGACCCACGAGTCTGACGTATTGCAGTACATCGCGGGAGTCATGACTAACAGCATGAATCCAATTTCATGGCATTCACCGCCATAGTGATGACACAGCAGGCCATGTCCAAACTCGTGGATGGTTTTGGTGAATATTAAGATCGCTCCCAGGAACAGGATGTTGTCTAAAGCGAAGAAGTTCTGAAAGTCGGGCAGGCGAGAAAGAAATTCTTCAAGGTTGCCTAGTACCAAGCCACCCGCTAGAAGCATCGTGACGATCATGATGCATGTGAAACTCCGTGTGAAGCAAAAGCCCAGCCAGCGGTACATCCACCCCAGCAAATTTTCGGGGTCGAAGCCTGGCAGTCGCATCGCAACGATGCTAGATAAAAACTGCAACAACTTTTGCTTTACTTCTTTGTTCCTGCGCTTTCGTAGAGGTTTAGCTTGGCCGCTAGCCTGCGACTTAAGCATGCCATTGCGGTGAAGTGAAACTACCAAATGCTGCAGCGCCTCCAGCTTTGTGATCTTTTCAGGGAACTCTCGATCAAGTCGTTTCTTGAGTTCCAAGTAGCTGCAGGATTCTCGCATCGCGGTCAGGACCGAATGCTCCGGGGCCATCAACCGATAATACTTCATGGCCAACGGATCTTTGACGACCCAGCACTTTTCTCCTTGATATACACTCTCCTTCACCACTAAGTCAGCGCGCGTGATCATTCCGATCGGGCGTTCTTCAGAGGACAGGGAGGTGGAGTCGATGACAGACATCTAGAGGTGCTTCACGATCGGTTGGCAGAGTATTTGTTTGTTTGGTTTGAATCGAAACAACGTTACTTAAAGTAAAACATGACGTTCTTCTGAAAGAATTCGCCGATGTCATGCAACCAAAAATATCCAAGGCTAGTGCGGCCACAGTAAATCTTTGTGGTCACGCCGGTTCTGGCCTGTTCAATATGGAGGTCCGAGGCGTCTAGGTCTGCCTTAAGTCGAATGAATTGTTCGTTGCTTGAATTCAGACTGGCCGTTTTCTCCACTTCAACGATTTTTCCATAGTGTCGTTTGGACGTGTCGGCAGCCAACAGAAAAGAAACTTTTGGCTGCGGGGTGTCTTCCAGTTCGCGCGCAAGATGACAGTAGCGATTGACCGGCAATTCAATTTCCAATTTCCATTTGCCATCAATCGCCGCGACCTCCAGCAATTCTTGACCTCTTTGAATGGCTCGTCCTTTTAGTCGTGGCTCCAAATCCCATGAAATGATTTGGCCATCCAGCGGGCTGGTTACGGCCATGCTTTCGCCGATCTCATTCAGGATGACTTCTTGTTCTTTAAAGTTCTTGATTTGCGATTTAAGAGCTTCGATGTTTTCTTGGACCGAGCGATTGTCGTCGCTGCGTTGCTCGAACATTTGGTCTTGGATCATCTCCAAACGCTGTTGCGCCGACCGAATCTTGCTCTTAAGATCCTTTGCTCGAATCTCGTGTTCACGATTGGTTAGTAGTAGCAATTTATCGTCGCGTTTTACACTGGTTCCGTGTTGCACTAGCAAGCGACTCACGTCACCGTCGACTTTCGAAAATACGGGCTGAATTCTCTCGGGGACTAATATGCCATCGGCCGAAACATAAAAGTCTACTTGCCATAGGGTCAACACAAACGCTGCTATCAAGATGCTCGCGCAGACCATTAAGGTTTTGGGCAACATTCGCGTGGCTGTGACAACTCTTGATTTCCCCAAGAAGTTGAGCACCGGGTACATAAACAGGCTGTGGTGCTTCTTGGCATTGCGAATCGCATTTCCGCTATGCAGAGTAGTGAAGTTCAGGGCCGGTTCAACTTGCTTTCGCTCCCAAAGTTCATGACAGTGCTCGTAGATAATGCCGCCGATGACTAGATTGCGTTTTCGTTCGAACGACTCGGGGTCAGTTATGATTTCTTCAATCTTTTCATAGATCGGTTCGACGACCAAGCTGCGCGTGGCCGACAGCGATAGGTACTTGTCAAGTACTTCGCTGATTTGGGTTGGCACGTCCTGTTCATTGGGGTACCAAAAGCCCTGACCCGTTTTCAGTAGGCGGTTGGCAAGCTTTTCCAATAACTTGGTGGTGTTACTTCTACGGTTGACCGATGGTTGGCCACTGATGGAAAAAATACGAAAGCGGCCACGATGTCGCAGCACAACCGAAACTCGATCGCAATCCAGCAGACGACGAGTTTCGTTCGCCACGTTTGAACAGGCTGACGAACGGTCGATTGAACTGTGGAGCGTATTTAAGTAATCACTGGTAGCCACTTGCGTTATCTGCAAAGACGGTGACTGGGCGGCAGCATCCTCCGGAGCAAAGCTGGGCAGGTCTTTGACGGCCCCATTGATGACACCCAGCAAGCTAGAGAAAGTGCTTGATAACTGCTGGTCATCAGAGGACGTGTTACTCACAAATAGTTCGACTAAGTGTTTGCCTTCAAAGTCGAACTGGCCCACCATCAATAGCAGCGAGCCGTCTGTGTTTGCCGATTTTGGTCGAATGATAAGCGGTTGATCAGCAGCGAGGGCATCCAATAGCAGCTTGGAATGTGCTTCTTCAGACAGGGGGATTTTGGCAGTCTGATTGTATCGAGAATACTGAGTCGTTGGTTGCAGCGGTCTGGTCGATGCATCCCATAGTAATCCCGCTTCGGCTTGCATCGTATCTGCGGCAATTCCAAGAAGTCGGTGACAAAAATCGCTCCTTGACTTCGATCTCGATGCAAGCTGGTGAATGGCATCTGAATTGGGAAGAGGCTGCATTGCTGAAAACAAGTAGAATCACAAAACGAAGCAATGCCGTAACACGAAACAAGCATTTCATACAGATTCTAATTGATATTGAGAGTCGCACAGAATATATTTCAGGGCTCTCCCTAGAAACATCCGGGTTTTACCAAACGGCACTCAAGCGTCCTTTAAAAGCAATGAATACAAGCCGGTACATTGCCAGAATTAGATCTCGGGCTACACAGCTAGAGAAAATGACGGACCAAGAACTGAAACAACTCAGTCTTGATTTGCGGTACCTTGCGATGACGAACACCCCAGTCCGCAGGCTTATTCCTGAAGGATTCGCATTGGTCGTTGAAGCCGCTCGACGCCATCTGGACATGGTCCACTACGATGTCCAACTCCAATGCGGTATCGAAATGGCGTTTGAGCGAATCGCCGAAATGAAAACGGGCGAAGGCAAAACGTTAACTGCGTCACTGGTGAGTTATCTTTGCGCGATCCGAGGGAAAGGCATGCACGTGATAACCTTTAACGAGTATCTTGCCGAACGAGATTGTGAGATTTTGCGGCCGCTTTATCTCGCCTTGGGGCTATCGTGTGGCGTGTTAAAAGCGGATCAGTCGCCGGAACAACGCAGAGAAATGTACCGGTGCGATATCACTTATGGCGCGGCGAAGGAATTTGGTTTTGATTTTTTGCGAGATCGAATGGCGATTGACCAAAGCAAAAAAGCAGACGCAGGAGTGATGCGAGGAACTTACTATGCGTTAGTTGACGAAGCAGATAGCATCATGATCGACGAGGCTCGGACTCCGCTGGTGATTGGGATGATCAGCAAGTCAGAGCAAGAGACAGTTACTGAGTGTTGCAATTGGGCAGCCGAACATGCGGGCGGTTTCGCTGAAAGGGCCGATTTTGCTTACGACGAGATGAGGCGGTCCGTCGAGCTTACCGCCGAAGGCATTCGAAAGTGCCGCAATCTTCCCGGAAATCAATCTACACGAAGCGTTTCGATCCAGCAGCTGTATGGGTATATGAAGAACGCTATCAAAGTGAATCGCGATTTTCATTTGGATAAAAACTACGCCATCATTGAGGGAGAAATCGTGATCGTTGACGAATTCACGGGGCGCCCCGCCGAAGGCCGGCAATGGCAACAAGGGATTCATCAAGCCGTTCAGGCGAAAGAAGGCCAAGAGGTCACACCACCAAATCGCCAAGCAGCAATGATCACGATCCAGTCTTATTTTAACCTGTACGAGCAATTGTGCGGCATGACCGGAACGGCGTTTACTTCTCGCAAAGAGTTCAAAAAGGTATATAAGAAAACGGTTAAACGAATTCCGACTCATCGTCCCATCAAACGCAAACAATTGCCGACCAAAATATTCCGTACAAGCCAAGAAAAATACGACGCGATTGCAGAGGATGTTCAGCACGCGGTGGCTGCTGGAAGGTCCGTTTTGATCGGAAATCGCAGTGTTGTCAGCTCGGAGTTGCTTTCCGCGTCTCTGGAAAAAATACAGGTAGAACACGTCGTTCTAAACGCTCGATTCATTGAAAAAGAAGCCGAAATCGTCGAACTCGCTGGTCAACCTTCGCGGGTAACCGTCGCGACGAATATGGCTGGTCGAGGAACAGATATTAAGCTTCATGACTCGGTTAAACAGAACGGCGGCTTGCACGTGATTTTGACCGAGTTGCACGAGAGTGAGCGGATCGACTGGCAGTTGATCGGCCGTGCATCTCGACAGGGTAATCCAGGTTCTTACCAGTTTTGTCTTTCGCTCGAAGATGAAATTTTACGGCTTGGTTTAGGCGATGAGAAAGCGGCAAAGCTTCAGAAAACGTTTGCGAACCACCGAAGGTTAAATGTACGCCAGGTGTTCGGATATTTCTTAAAAGCCCAAGCCAAATTGGAACGGAGGTACCTAACCGACCGGTTGATCCTCCAAAGGCAAGACAAAGAGCGACAAAAGAACCATTTTGAAACAGGACAAGACCCTTATCTAAGTGTCGTTTCCTCGTAGTCCTCAAGCTTGGATGGGATTCTGGCGGGTATTCGCGATTGGTTGTTTTCTTGCTTTTGCGATCGATAACTGCGGCAATGATACCGCCGACTCGTTTCATCTGTTTGACTGGCAACTTGGGAATATGAAACCTGAGCCGGCCTTCTTTGTTGAGCCACTTGAACGGCGGTTCATGTTCAGCAGCAATGTAATCGCAACCCTAATTGGCGTAGATCTGTGGGCTTGGGGAGACGAATTTGAGAACGATCTATCACTTGAAGTGGTCGAAAACCAAACCGTTTTGATTGGCAGCAGCGGCATGACCAGCAATGGATCGAGCAACTCGTTTGTAATGGCTACCAGACATCTGTGATTCAGGGGCTTCTGGCATAGGTCTAATTCAGGTACCGCATAAGCCGGCCTGTAGTATGCGCCGGACCGTACTACGAACCACAAGAAACTCTTGCGAGCTACTTAGGGCAATCAAACAAGACAAGAAGGTCACTTCCGAACGCATCCAGAAGTGACCTTCATCAATCAAATAGGGCCGATTTTAAAAGCAGGTAGAATGTATCAAACGATAAAATTCTCTGCTGGCAAGATTACAAGGTACGCAATAAAAGCGTTCTTAATTCGACGACCGCTGGATTCGCTTGGTCAGTTATTACGACATAAAGACCTCCGCTAGTCGTGCCCGCTGGGGCCGTGAGTTCTACAGTGCCGACGCCCGAAGATTGGTTCTCCGAGATCCCAATACTGAAAACTTGCTCGCCGATCTCGTTGCCGTCCGCATCATAATAGTCAACACCTAAAAAGGCTGGTCCACTATCTGCTGAGAGCCGGTTGACGAACCCAATAAGTCTAAGCGTTTGACCTGCTGTAATATCAAAGTCACTAAAGATGACACCATCTCCCGACCCGGGAGTGATGGATAAGGTCTGGAACGGAAACCCTATTGGGTCTGGAGTGACGGTAATCGCATCGTTTTGCCGGAATTCAAAGCTGCCGAAGCGGAAATCGAAATCCAACGGTGGTGGATCGAAGAACCTGAATTCACCGTTGGAATGCAAGGTCTCACTTTGAGGGTTGCCGTCCTGAAACCCAATGTCAGGTCTCCAGGTGCCGGTTGAAAAGACCTCAGGTGATTCCGTTTCAAGGGTTCGGTCACCGACTCTAACTCGATCGACAATCAGGTTGCGATCAATGCCGGCTTCGGGGTTGTACAGATCATTGATGAACCGAACGCTAACTTCACTTCCCGACACATCACGATTAACGCCTACAGTGAAATCTCCAAAGTCATCAAACGGTAGGTCGCGGACCTGAGCCGTTCCTATCACCTCGTCCCCAACCAGCACCTCAAATCTTTCGTCGCCATTTGCACCTCTGGCGAAAACTGTAATCTCGGTGCCGTCATTTACATTGGATCCAAATTCGAACCTGCCATTGAGGTAAAGCGTGTCGCCAACTCCGTAGCCGTTCGCTTGGTTGCCAAATTGAAATCCGCCCTCAGAATAAACGTCATCTCTTGCTGTGAAGAAGGTCTGCCCATCAACCTCAATTCGATTGACCGTCAAATTTCGATCCCGTCCCGTTGCCGAATCGAACGAGTCGTTGAAGAACTCAATGTCGATATCAGACGCCGACAAATTTTGGTTTGTTTCAAAAGTAAACGTTTGGAAGTTTCCATTGGCCGCGTTGCCGCCAACGTTCTCGAAAACAGCTGTTTCGTTTCCAGCTGTTAATCGGAAGCTCTCTTCCCCCGTACTCCCCGCCGCGAAAATCTGGACCGTCGAGAGCATCATTCGCTCTTCGAGTGGCTCGACAAAAAAGCTGGCTTGACGGTCTGATTGATCTGTTTTCTTAGACGTGAAAAGATTGAACATTGTGGCCCCAGGCTAGTAGCAGGTGTGGTGAAGCTCGAAAAGGATAAAAGTGTATCTACAAAATTGTATCAGAAACGGCGCCCCCCGGTAGAGCAAGGAAGCAATTTCGAAAGTTCTTGATTGCTATCAACCGAGGGGCGGTCCGTCGAACTAGGACCGGGGAAATCAGTTTTTGAATCAGAGGGTTCTGGTAGTTCGACGCGTTAGCGAGGAACCCGTGGGAATTCTCGCTAACGGGCCGGTTGGTTTAGTCATGCGGAGATAGTCGCCTTTCATTCCCAGCTTGTGATTTTGTCAACCTGAGGTGGTGCTGGTTTAGGGGGCCACGCGGGGCCTAAAATGGGATGATCCCAAGGAGCCTCAAGATGCCACGTAAGAACCAATCTAAACAGAAATCACGACGATCGTACGACGATGAGTTTAAGGCCGAAGCAGTGCAGATGTTGCTTGATGGTCACTCAGCTCAGTCTGTTGTGGATCGGCTTGGAATATCTGGAACCAATCTAGTTTACCGCTGGAAGAAACTGCAGCTGGCCGAAGCTGGCCCGGTCGGTGAAACCTTGGATTCACGCGTTCAGGAGCTTGAAGCGGAACTGAGGAGAGTCGAGAGAGAACGAGACGTTTTAAAAAAAGCTTTAGTCATTTTCGGCCGGCAAGAGTGACTGCGATATATCCAGTCGCGCAAGGAATTATTGAAGAGCAGGTCGCTTCAGAACGCGAAGTATGTGAGTTCCTTGGATTCTCCCGTTCTCCGTTTCATCGTTGGAAACAATTTGAATTGTCACCCCTGGAGGAAGAAGACAAGAGACTGTTGCCTCTGATCGTAAAGAGCTTTCATGCGCATCGAAGGCGATACGGGACGCGCCGAATCAGGGATGACTTGCACGATAAAGGTTACGCACTTGGACGTCGCCGAATCTCGAAACTGATGAAAATTGCCGGTGTTTCGGCCATTCAGCCAAAGTCGTTCAAGCCAAGAACAACCGAAAGTAAGCATACCCTAGGTTATAACGAGAACTTGATCATGGACCTGAAGGAACTTAAGCAACCCAATCGTCTCTGGGTTGGGGACATCACTTACATCCCGATCCAAGCGATCCCGTTTGGCTACTTGGCGGTGCTGATGGATCGTTTTACAAGAAGCATTATCGGCTGGAAACTGGCAACCAACATGACCGAGCAAATTGTCATCGCGTCACTCAAAATGGCGATTAAGAACCGCAAACCACTCAAAGGACTGATCCATCATTCAGACCGAGGTGGTCAGTATGCGGGAAAGGAATATCGGAAAATGATCAAGCGCGCCGCCATGATACAAAGCATGAGTCGCGCAGGTGACTGCTACGACAACGCGTTTATGGAATCTTGCTTTGGAACGATCAAGACCGAGCTCGAAATGACCGAATACAGAAACTACAACGAAGCGTTAAAAGACATTCGAAGCTATATCAATTACTACAACTTCGAAAGAAAGCACTCTGCCATTGGCTACCAAACACCAAGCCAATTTGAACAGAAATTCAGCTTAAACTAAGAGACCGCGTGGCCCCCTAAAACGGCACCACCTCAGGTTTACCTGTTTAAAGCTATGGAGTGCAGGGAGTGGGGGAGTCAAGTAAGGACTTCGTAGGTGCTGATCTCAAGGAGGGCTGCGCAATTCGTCGGTTGTTGTGGAGGGTTTTGGTTTTCTCCTCGGAGGCTTCCTGAGGTGCGTTTTGAGGCCTGGCGTCTTCCGGCTCCGCGCATAAAAAAAGCTCGTCGTTCCCGAGGGATCGACGAGCTTTAAATTTTTTCAACGGATTGTCAATCTAGGATTGTCAATCTGTTAGCTTTGCAGCTTAGCGACATCCGCAACCGCAACGTACTCGGCGGCTACCCAAACGGGCTCCGCTGAACAAGCGGCATCCGCCGATGCGACGACCACCACAGCTAGAAGCTGCTGCAGGAGCGGCAACTGGAGCTGAGTAAGAAGTAATTGCAGGAGCAGGAGCTGAAGCGTAAACAGGAGCTGAAGCGTAAACAGGAGCGGCTTCAATTGCAGGAGCAGCTGAAACTGGAACGCCTGAACATCCACAACCACCAGCTGCAGGAGCTGAAGTTGGGAATCCGCCGTCAATGATCATTCCTGAACCTGAAGCAGGCAAAGAGTTGAACATTGGAGCAGCTGCAGGAGCACCACCGATGAATGAACCGCCACCGATAACTGAACCGCCACCGATAACTGAACCGCCACTGATAACTGAACCGCCACCGATAACTGAACCGCCACCGATAACTGAACCGCCACTGATAGCAGAAGTTGCACCATTACAGTTGCTTACTACTACTGGAACCTGAATGGTCTTAGGAACACGAACGCATACCTGGTAAGGAACTTGCTCTGTGTAAGTTTCAGGAACTTGAACAGTGTAAGGCTGTGAACGAGTCTCTTGACGAGTCGTCATTACAGTTACTTGACGTGAACGAGTCTGTGGAACTTGAACTGTGTAAGGCACAGTGCGAGTCTTCGTCTCGGTACGCAAACGCTGAACAGGAACAGTACGTGACTTAGTCTCAGTCGTCATCTCTGTGTAAGGCACTTGGCGTGTCTTAGTTTCAAGACGAGTCTTGTTGACTGTGTAGTTACGTGTTTTTGTTTCTGTACGCATACGTTGAACTGGAACCATACGTGTCTTTGTTTCTGTAGTCATACGAGTAACAGGAACTTGACGTGTCTTTGTTTCAGTACGTGACTTTTGAACAGCAACAGTACGTGTTTTTGTTTCTGTACGCATACGCTGAACAGGAACCATACGTGTTTTGGTTTCTGTGCGGTAACGAGTAACAGGAACAGTACGTGTCTTTGTTTGTGTAGTCATACGCTGAACAGGAACTTGACGTGTCTTAGTTTCAGTGCGTGTGCGCTGAACTGGAACCGTACGTGTCTTAGTTTCAGTGCGTGTGCGCTGAACTGGGATCATACGTGTCTTTGTTTCTGTAGTCATGCGAGTAACAGGAACCGTACGTGTCTTTGTTTCGACGCGTGTGCGTTGAACAGGAACCATACGTGTTTTTGTTTCAGCTCGCATGCGAGTTACTGGAACGTTACGTGTTTTGGTTTCTGTACGCATGCGTTGAACAGCAACGGTACGAGACTTAGTTTCAACGCGTGAACGCTGAACAGCAACTTGACGGCTACGTGTTTCGCAACGGTAGCTAGTTTGAGCAACCATACGAGTCTGAGTTTGGGCAACGTTAACAGTTACGTTGTACGAGTAAGTCTGTGGGACTTGTCGGTTCAAAGTAACAGTGTAAGGAACCTGAACTTGAGTACGGTTAGGAACGTAGATGCGACGTGAAACAGTCTGGTAAGTTGGGCCACAACCGCCACCGAATGATGATCCACCGAATGATGATCCACCGAATGATGATCCGCCGACGCTTCCGCATCCGCCACCACAAGATGAAACAGCTCCGCAAGAAGAAGCACATCCGCAAGATGAGCAACCACCACAGCTACGGCATCCACCCATGCAACCACGACCGCCAAGGAATGTTCCGCCACCGATCAAACGACCAGTTGAGGCAGGAGCAGCAGCGTAAGCTGAACCGTGTCCACCAACAGCAACAACCGAGTTAACGGTTTGCCAGCTGCCAGATTCGCGGCATTCTGTGCGGTAACGAGTTACGGTGTAAGGTTGGCAAACCATACGAGTAGCTTGACGCTGCTGTGTGGTTGGAACCATTACTGTGTAGCTCTGTGGAACTTGAGTCGTTACAGGAACTCGCACTTGGTAGTTTTGTGAAACCATGTCAGTGTAAGGAACGGTAACTTGGTAGTTCTGAGTTACGTTTTCAGTGTAAGGAACCTGAACTGTGTAGTTCTGCTGAACTGTGTCCTGGTAAGGAACCTGAACTGTGTAAGTCTGTGCGACTTGATCAGTGTAAGGAACGCTTACTTGGTAGCTCTGCTGAACTTGAGTAGTCACAGGAACTTGAACTGTGTAGTTCTGCTGAACTTGATCAGTGTAAGGAACCTGAACTGTGTACTGCTGAGTTACGTTTTCAGTGTAAGGAACTTGAACTGTGTAGTTTTGTGAAACCATTTCAGTTACAGGAACCTGGACTGTGTAAGCCTCAGTTTTGTTCTCAGTGTAAGGAACTTGAACAGAGTAGTTCTGAGCAACGTTCTCAGTGTAAGGAACGTTTACAGTGTACTGCTGAGCAACTTGCTCAGTGTAAGGAACCTGAACTGTGTAGCTCTGTGAAACCATGTCGGTTACAGGAACGTTTACAGTGTACTGCTGAGCAACTTGCTCAGTGTAAGGAACCTGAACTGTGTAGTTCTGTGTTGCTTGCTCAGTGTAAGGAACGCTTACTTGGAAAGTCTCTGTGCGAGACCGCTGAACAGGAACTTGAACTGTGTACTGCTGAGTAACGTTTTCAGAGTAAGGAACCTGAACAGTGTAAGACTCTTCGCGTGTCTTAGTTTCAGGAACCATTACTGTGTAGTTCTGCGACTGAGTCGTAGGAACTTGAACGTTCACAGTGTACTGACGAGTACGAGTTTCAGTACGCATACGAGTACGAGTTACTGTACGCATCTGTGTTTGCATCTGGCTCTCGTAAACAGTTCGAGTTTGATACTGAACTGTTGAACCGCAGCATCCGCCGCCGCCAACGATTGCACCTGCAACACTACTACCACCATCAACAACACTGCCACCGACTAATCCGCCGCTAACCATGCCGTTGTCGACGATGCCGTTGCTGACGATTCCGCCAGAAACTGCACCACCTTGAATAATACCACCCGTTGAATACGGGTCGACTACGGAACTTCCGTAGCAATCACTGCATGGGCTGGCGACTTGGCCACATCCACACTGTGTTCCGGCGTTGGCGTATGGCGTCGCAAATGCGAATGCTGCCGCTACCAACATGCCCAACATACGTTGTGACATAAAAGGGTCCTCCTCAGAACGAGACTCAAAAAAAATTGTTCCAATTTGACGACTACGCTCCGTTGCGTAGCCAGAATCAAAGTTGAAATACCAAAGTTGTAAATTTGCTTCAAATCGTGAAGCGAAAAACGTTCACGATCGAAGATCCCCATCTTCAGGCTGGTTAGCCAGGACAGTCTAGCTGTCGATAAGATGGAACTGCTTTCGTGGTAAATCCGTAAAATCGGCGCAGTTTTGCTGAGCCGAAAAACTTATTTACGAGCCAAAGGTTAACACCAAGATATGTGATTACTAGCTTTGACTCTTCAAAAAACCGGTTTTTATTGAAATTTCACCCCCGTAAACTGTTTATCTTACCTCGGCGACAATGATTCTAGTTCATTTAGCCTTGTTGTCCCGATTGTGGGGGTAGATTTGGCCCGATTCACAATGGAGGTTGAGTTAGGGTCAATGCGATTTGGGCATGCAGAAGCTTGAGAAGCTTGTTCACCGAATCATGCCCGCAATCCACTTCCCTTTGGTCGACTCCCCTTGGATCCAATCGCCTTATTTGTTCTGTTTTGCTCAGGTGGACACGGGGCGAATTGGTTAACGAGTCTAATTTTACGACGGTCCTCTAGTCTACTAAGAGTAAGTCTTGGGTTTTTGAACGGGTGGTGGCTGCTTTACGTACCCATGCTGAATTGGTTCAAGATCCTCCTGAGATTTTCCTTTTAAAACCCATTACTCAAATGATTTAAAAAATATGGCATTGCTTGTTACAGGAGGGACGGGGTTTGTTGGCCGCCGTTTTATTGAAAATTCAAATGAGAATTACATTGGGGCGGTTTCACGCAATCCGATCAAAGCAAGGCAAAGGCTCGGTGACGCGGTGACAGAAGTCGTTGGTTGGGATCCAACTGCATCGCAGTTTCAAGGGCCCGCGGGTGTTCACTTTGACAAAGTTGTCAACTTGATGGGCGAGTCGATTGCGGAAGGCCGATGGACAGCTGCGAAAAAGAAACTCATTCGCGATAGTCGTGTTCTGGGGACTCGCAATTTGATCGACGGCTTGCTTGCCTCGGGTAAACCGCCAAGCGTTTTTGTTTCTGCGTCGGCGATTGGGATCTATGGTGACCCTGGCGAAGCAATCGTAGACGAGACGCATGCTCTCGACGAAAATTTCGCTGCGTCGGTTTGCCAAGAATGGGAAGAGGAAGCCAATCGCTTGACCGATCATGGTACCCGCGTCGTTTGTTTGCGAATCGGAATCGTGCTCGGTGACGGTGGCGGAGCAATCGAAAAGATGCTTCCTGTTTTTAAGCTTGGACTCGGTGGCAAACTAGGGTCAGGCAAACAATGGATGTCGTGGGCTCACGTTGACGACATTAGTGGCATGATCACTTGGGCTTTGGGGAACCCAGATGTTTCCGGCCCCATCAACGCGACCGCTCCTAACCCGGTGCGAAATGCAGAGTTCACTCGTACGCTGGCCAGAGCCGTTAACCGCCCGGCTTTCCTTCCAGCGCCGAAGTTTGCGTTGAGGATGGTTTTTGGTGAGTTCGCCAATAGCTTATTCTTTTCGCAGCGAATCGTGCCAAAGGTTGCTTTGGATCAAGGGTACGAATTTAAATATCCCAACCTAGCTGAAGCGATCGCCGATGTGGTTTAAGATTCGGTGATGAATATTGCGGGAATCGACATCGGTGGTGCCAATTTGAAATTCGCGTTGGTCAACGCGCATTCAGGCAGTGACGCCGAAGCGACGGGAGAAGTTCCGTTTCCTTTCTGGACGGATCACCACCGATTGGTTTTCGAGCTAACGCGATTGTGGGAGTCGTGGGGAAGCGTTGAGGTGGTTGCGATTACGATGACCGCCGAGCTGGCTGATTGCTTCGAAAGCAAGCGGCACGGCGTCCATTTTATTGTCGATGCGGTGTCGCAAGCGTTTTCCCAAGCCGATTGTCGTTTTTACACGACGACGGGCGAATTGGTCGACGCGAAAACGGCCAAGCAAAACTGGGCGTTGACGGCCGCTTCGAACTGGCACGCGTCGGCGTGGCATTTATTTAAGCAGCATAATCTCGATGACGGTTTTTTGATCGACATTGGTTCGACGACTTGCGACTTGATCCCGGTTCAATCAGGCTTGCCCGTGGTTCCCGGGCAAACGGATTTTGACCGCTTGCAGAACGGGCAGTTGGTCTACGCGGGCATCGGGCGAACGGCAGTCTGTAGTTTGATTGATTTCGTTCAGCTGGCTGATGGCAAAGTGGCGGTCGCGCGAGAATTGTTTGCCACGGTTGCCGATGCGATGGTTTGGACCGATCGCTTGGCTGCCCAGCCAGATAACCGCAACACCGCCGATGGGCGTCCTCTGGCACGATCGGCCTGTCGGAGTCGCCTGTGTCGCATGCTTTGCGCCGACGATGTAGACTTGACGGACGCTCAAGTGGCTGCGATTGCGGAACAAACTTACGCGGCGTTGGAAAACCAAATCGTTGCGAGTCTACGATCGGTTGTTGAGCAGCATCCAACGCTTGCAAGGACGTTTTGCCTGGCGGGCAGTGGGCAATCGCTGGCTCGTGGTGCGATCGAACGCGTTTTTGCAAATCAAACCCAGCCAACCGTTATCGGCACGTCTGCTCCAAACAAAATAGGCCAAGCAATCCCAGCCATCGCGGTGGCAACGAAATGGCTGGTAGAGGAAAAGAAACAATGAATTCAATTCGCGTGATTAAAATCGGAGGGAGCTTGCTGCAGCGACCGGGCCTACTGGTTGATTTGCAGCATTGGCAAGCGACACTTGTCCAGCCGATGGTCAACGTCTGGATCGTCGGAGGCGGTACGGCGGTGGACGCGATTCGAGACCAGGATCGCAATTACGGTATGGCTGATTCGACCTCGCATTGGGCCAGCATCAAAGCGATGGACGCCAACGCGGTCGCTTTTGCTGGGCATCTGCCGGGATGGCAGATCACAGACGACCCGGAAGAAATTTTCCGAACAGGCATCGATTCATGTAATCTTTCGGCTGGCCTGCAAGGCTCGTCAGAAATTCCCCTGCCGTTTGGGCAAGCTTGGTTCTCAGATGGTGTATTGCATGACCAAGGCACACAAAGCAGGGTCACACAAAACTGGGTCACACAAAACTGGGTTTTAAAAACTCATCGCTGGATCAAAAAGTCAGATGCCGAGCTATCGAATCAACACTTGCTCCCCCACAGCTGGGCGGTGACCAGCGATTCGATCGCTGCTTGGGCGGCAATTCAGATTCGTGCATCTCGGGTGATTCTGCTAAAATCTTGTCAGGTTCCGACCGCAACGGTGCCCGAATTGGCTCGATTGGGAATCGTAGACTCCTATTTACCGACGCTCGTCAATCTCCAGCAACACTGCGTTCAATTCAAGTGCGAACACCTTCACCGTCACGGCGAAAGTCACCATGAAACCATCCCGCCGAATAATTAGAGATGTGAGTTTGGTGGTTGTTTTCTGCGGCGGCTTCTTGTTGTTGATTTGGTTTGCCAATTTCTTGCAAGACAAACCGGATGTAGAAACCAGTTCCGAGTTTTCGCAGTACCGAATCGAAGCCGACGAGGCCACCCAGGAAGAAGACTTGGATGTGTCTTTGCGAAACCTCCGCGCCATGGTCGCGAAAGATCCTTACGACGGACGAGCCCAATACAAGTTGGCGTCGACGTTGTTTGCCAAGATCATCCAAGCCCAAGCGGTGCCGGCGCAACCGGCGGTAACGTCGCAACCGGGCGCCGGCAAAGATTTCGTTCCCCCGGCGAGAGCGAAATCGCAAGACGGTCTGAACGATCCGAATCCTGTCGACCGGCAAGATTCAACCGGCGGCGATTCTCAAGGCCCCGACTTGAACGCCGCGGATGCCAAGGACGAACTGTTGGTGTTAGTCGATCAAACGATCCACGAATATCAGCTTGCCCAAAAGCACGTTCGGTATCGCCTTCGGAGCCAGTTTCAGCTGGCTTTATTGTGGGTAGCCCAAAGAGATTACGATGCCGCGTTGGGAAGCTTGGAAGGCTTTATCGACGGCGGTGGAGTGACGCGGAGCGGTCTGGGGGCAATCGAGCAGTTTGGCGTAAGCTATCGATCGGGGCCGACCAGACTGCATGCCGAACCAAGATTCATTGCTTTGGTTGTACGGGAGGTCGAAAATCGAGTCGCCCGTGGCAGCTACCGGTCGCGGCAATCTTCCGGTCAGCGACTGCCGTTAGTGGTCTTGGCCAATCAGGGGCCGTTGCCAACGGTGGCGAGAATCGACACCAACCTTTGGAATCTCTTAAAGCGTTTGAACCATGACTTGATCCCCTACCGGATCAAACTGGTAAATTTTATCCGCATACTGATCAAACAGATTAACATCGTGGTGAGAGATCATGATGACCTGGAAGTTCAGCTCTTTGGCAGCACGCGAAACGATGTTCACCAGTCGCGGCACCAGTTCAGGCCTCAACCAGCAGTCTTGTTCGTCCAAAATCAAAAAACGCCGATGCTCGTTCTCGTCCAGTCGAGCCAAAGCAAACAACCGCAGCCCGACGCTCAGCACATTCTGCACTGACCCGCCCTGCCCTCGGTTGACGTCCTCTTGATTGCCGTTGCGTTCGACCGAAAACTCAAGGCTCGCCGCGCCGCGTTTGAAGCTCGCGTCCGCGCGGAACATCACCGGTTGTTCTAACACTTCTTGAATCGCAATCGACAGCTTTTCACGCAGCACGCCAAGTACTTGTTCGAACAACGTTTGGCTGAGTTCATCCAACGTATCGGTAACCTGGTCGGCCAGCTCAAGGTAAGCAGTGGCCTGAGTCAATTTTTCGTTGGTGGTTTTTAGTTCGCCCTGCAATTGCTCTCGTTGCCAGCGCATGCGGTCGAGCGTCCGGCGGAGGGCAACGGGGGCTTTGAGTGCGGGGTTTTCGGAAGTCCCGTTGGGGGCGGAAGGCGAATCAGCGGTCATGGTTAAGCTTCCGTTTCCTGAGCGGCATTGAACGACTCTTGGACGGCCTGCAAGTTCGAATCGATTTCGTCCAATGACGCTTGGTACTCGCTGCGTTTCTTTTCGTTGTCGGTTTTCATTTCAGACAGCATTTTTTCCAGTTGAGCCACATCGTCGCTGCCGTAGAGTTCGAGGGCCTGTTGCTTTAGATCAGCCAGTTCGCTTGCCGCGGCGTCACGCTGAGTTTCGTATTTGACTTTCTGCAGTGAAAGTTCTTCAAAGCGTTTTTTAAGTTGTTCGATGGTTTGATTAGAATCAGGCATGATGATCGATCTCCGGTTGGTTGTGTTCTAAAACTTCGTCAGCCAAAGCAAGCACGACTTCGGCGACAGGTGTTTCCATTTGTTGGACGTTGTCCTCCAAAAAACGAATTAGACCTAAGCCGCCTTTTGTTTTTTGCGTCGTCAATTCAGCCAATCCGGTGACAAAGTTCGACTGCTGTAGGTCCGATTCGACTTGCCCCGGAAGTAGTTCTTGGAAAACCTCCTCCACGGAACCATGAGGGATCTCAACAAACGAAATGTCATAGGATTCCGGCTGCACGTCCAGTCTCATCGCCGCCGGTGCGTGTTGGACGGCAGCCTCGCCGCGACTGCGGCGAGCGATATTGCCCGGCGTCATCCAAAGCGTCGTTCCGGCTTGGACCGATTCGAGCCGGCGATGAATGTGGCCGTTGATTAAAAGTTCGACGTTCGTGATCTGGTGCGGATCAAGCCTAGCGTTATCGTAGCCGGGAAAGCCGATGTCGTGGTGAGTGATCCAGATCGCCAGTGGATCGTTGTCGAACAGCCCTTGAGCCTTCCGCGGAGGCAAACGAAACTCTTCCGGGATTGGCTCGCGATAAGAGGAACCGCCGATGAACACTTCGCGGTCGTTCATCATCGCTCGGTAGACCGAAGTTTGGCTGACCATCCGGTAGCAACCCGCGGCGATCAAAATCGAAAGCGAATCGTTCTCGGTCAAACCAACGTCAGCGCAATCATGGTTCCCATAGATTCCGATGGGGCGATGAGGCGATAAGATCTCGATCAACCGGTGAACGATCCAGTTCGGGTTTCCGCGAGGTTTTTCAAATAAATCGCCCAGGAAAACGGGTTGTAGGTTTTCTTGGCGAGCGTATTCGAGGCACCACTCGATTTTCCCAAGGATGGTTTCCGCAAAATCGTCCTTGCGAAAGATCGGTGTGCGTGCATCGACGTGCGGGTCGCCGATGAATAACGCTCCAACAAAATCTGGTTCGGTGGCGCCGGCGGTTCGCGTTGCTTTCTTTTTGGTAGAAGCTTTTTTGGCAGGCGTTTTTTTCCTAGCCGTCGCTTTAGTTTTGGTTGTCGTCTTTTTAGCCACGAGACTCTCCCGAAGACTTGAGACCAGCGTGGTCTTGGTGTTCAAGTAAATGCTGTGCGTCAGTTTCACTACCGCAGGTCGGGCAAACCGGGTTGGCATCGACCCACACTTCAAACTCGATCTGCAACGCGACTAGTTCTTCGTTGGCTTGTTTGCAAAGATCGGCTTTTTGCGTCACCTGTCGTTGTTTGGTGCCGATCGAATCGAGCGTTTGGCTGAACGCGACGATGTCGGTTTGTTTTGGCAATGGCGGAGCGTTCGAAACGGTCGCCAGCAAGCGTTCGGAGATCTCGCTGGTGCGTTGTCGGTCTTGTAGTTTTTGCAAAAGTCGTTGAAGGGCTTTCGTGTCCGCGATCTCGGGAGCTGGCGAAAGCGACTCGAAGGCCGTGGCCAGTTTCGTCGCTTGCCCGCCGGTGGCTTGTTTGGATTTGATTTGTTGCAACAGGCCTTCCAGCGGTTCGGCGGGTTTGATCGCAGGTGAGGGCGAGAGTTTGCCAAATGCGGCGGACATTGATTGGCTGACGACACCGCGAGCGGCGGTGGACTCGATGCTGGCGATCAACTCGCGTAGCGGCCGTTCGTCTTTGATCTCCGGTGGGGTGGCCAGTGACTGAAGTTGAGTGGCTTGTTTTGAGTGCCGATCTAAATTCGTTTGCGCGATCTTCATGCTGGCGACCAATTCGCGTAGTGGCCGTTCGTCTTTGATTTCGGGTGGAGCGATTAGCTTCTGCAGCGGCGTGGCTTGTTTTGAATAGCGATCATAATTCGATTGCGAGGTTGTGATGGCCGACATCAATTGTTTGATTTGCTCAAGCTTGGTCGCGGCGGCTTGCAGCTCAAGGTGCTGTTTTTCGGCAGCGGCGAGTGTTTCCTCAAGCTTGTCGACCGGCTTCAGCGATTCTAATTGCTCGGTGAGTGATTCTTGCTGCCTGGTCAGTTGTTTAAAGTCGCGTTTGTTGACGAGCACTTTTGATTTGTGCAGGCTCTGCATGGCGACCAAGTGCGTGGCATCCGAAGACGACGCAAAGAACTGAGCCGAGGCCTTGCCGCGGTCTCGCAGCAAAAACACGGGTTCGCTTTGTTCGCCAAAGTGCACGTCGAACTCTTCTTTGTCACATTGCACCTTCGGCATCTTCAGGATCTCGTGCACCTTCGCCGGCACTGAACCTCGCAAGCGGTCAAAGGGCTCGCCATCGATGACGTAAATTCCCGAGCCGTTCTTTTTGCGGCTCCAGTTGATCACGTGCCCGTCGGTCGTTTCGACGATGACCTCGCACTTCTTTTCGCCGTGTCGCAGGACGAAACCGGACTTCGAGTTATGGCAGAGAATCTGCAGCGCGGTCACGAACGCGCTTTTGCCACAGTTGTTGGGACCGATCAACACCGTCAACCCATCGGCCGGTTCGATGACCGTATGCCGATGAGACATGAAGTTAATGAGTTCAATCCGTTTAATCACTGGAGAGCCGCTGCTGCTGCGATTTGAAAAAGTCCGTTATCGCTCGCCGGTTTGACACTACTGGTCCCTCGGCGACGACCGGCCCTCATTATTTCGATTTTCCAGCAAAATAGAAGCCGAGCAACGGAAATCAGATTTGTCGCGGTTGGGGGCACGGATGCACGGTGCTCGCTTTCTTCCGCCTGTGCGAGGCACGATACGATCCGAAGTGATTGGATTGATGAGGCTGGCATCCCTCCGGGCAGCATTTGTTTTTGGCTTGTTGGCCGGTGGTATCGCTGCGCTTTCCACCGGCTAGTCGCTGTAAAGCCTCCGGCTTAGATCGTGAACGGGCTTTTGCGAAGCAGTTAAGAACCCGAAGATGCATCGGGAATGTTCGGAGAAGAAGCCCGGTGACGCTCGGAGCGACCTTCAGAAATGCGTGAACGCCGGATAAGCATTGAGGTTCATCCGGTAATTTAGTGGGCACAGCATTTAGGTAGCCTGCTCCCAATGCCAGCGAGGGTGCCATGCTTACGCGGTTTAAAATGGCCAGAGTCTACAAGGCTTCGCAAAAAACATGCTCACGGGACTTCTCCAAAATCACATCGCTCGCGTACGCATGCTGATACTTAGTAGGCCCTCTTACCCTCCAAGCCGTGAAGCATGCTCCCAACTCGACTGATGAAGCACCCAAGCCAATTGGGCCAGCCACTAAATTCCCGGAAGAACCTTTGAAATAGGAGTGGAGCGTGTTCAGCGGTGCAACCGGCCTGTTGCGGAGCTCCAACTCAAAGCGATGGTGGTCTATTTCTTGTCCATTGCAGATTCTTTTTCGGCCGCGATTCTTTCTCTCGAATCTCGTTGCCACTTCGATAGATCTTTAAGCGATGGCATGCTGCCTTCGTTGACAGATTTTAAAAATTGGTTGAACGCTTCGGTGCGAGATGGGCTGGCTCCGTAGTAGGTGGTTGCATTCTCAGCCCCCTTCTCTGCTGTTACCTTGGCGGCCTCTTTGTCACCGACGCCCCATTGCAGAATGCTCAGGCAGGCATAGTGATTTGGGCCAACCGGATATTCGCGGTCGAAAATGTAGGTAGAGTACTGCTTAACCATGGCTGTCATGAATTCGTCCGAATAGCCAAGAGGGTTATTATTCCTGGCGGTCCGCATGCCATTCATCGAAACGAAACTATCTCGCGCATCGTTTGCAGGCAGTGCATTAAGGGCTGTCACGGCGGCATCCCATTTCTTGTCGAAGATTAAAACCTCTAGTTCCATCGGCGGGATATTAGGGAAATCCGGTTCGATGCCTTTCAAAGATTCGATGTGAACGGTCATCTCTTGCGAATCCTTTTTCGAGCGAGCCGTGCGAAAACTAGCAACCAGAGCGTCAATTTCCGCTTCGTGTTTTTGTTCGGCCAAAATTGTAACGGCGGATTTCTTGGCACCTTCATCGCCGGATAAGATTGACTCGATCAAGGTTTCCGTGAGCCGTGAAGCTCGGGCTGACACGAGGAATTTTCCATTTCTTACGATGAACGCTTGGGGGATGCCTTTTCCGCCGGCGGGCTTGAAAAATTCAGTTTCAAAAGCTCCACCTTTGCCCGTGAAGGCGACCGGGTAGGACATGCCGTCGCCTTTTTCCTTGACGAATTCTTCGACCTTGCTAATGTCGTTTTCATAGACGCTCATGCCATAGATTCGTAGGCCTTGGTCGTAGTACTTTTTGTGGAGGTCGTTCACGTGAGGGATCATCGCGATACAGGGGCCGCACTTCGTAGACCAGCATTCGAAGATATAAACCTTGTCAGGATCAAGCGAGGTTGGTGCTTCTCCTTGGACCCATTGAGCCTGCGCGACAGAAGAAAGGCTGATTGCAGAGCCGGGGACAATTTTCTCGGGCTGCTGAGCATTGACTGGCGTTGCAGCCAACACGATGCAAGCGACAAGGCACGTCAGGCTGGCCAATCTTCGCAAAGCCATTCGCTTGTTCGACACAGGCGAAGCAAAATGCGATTGACGTTCAGGCAAGTCAAAAATGTTAAGAGTGGTCATCATGTTTTTCTTTAGTGTGATTTGTGAAAAGTTAACCTTGCGTAACCGCCAGCTGACGACGATTCCAAAATCGACTGTGTTTTTTTCTAACGCTCGGGAAAGTTCCTGCTGAAAAAGCCGGCCAGGTATTCGAGATCGCAATCGTGGTTGCGTCCGCGAGGTGCCCCTCCAAAAAAATTAGAAGACACGATCCGATGTTCTGAAAATTGGCGGCACACTCTGTGGAGCGAGCTTACATGATATACTAACGCACGGTGGACCTAGAAATAAACAGCAACTGAAAGTGTCCCAGCATACAATATTGTTCTGGTTTTAATGGCAAAAGCGGATGAACAACGGACGATTGTTAGGCGGTTCGATAAGGCGACCCCTTTGAGCTGGGAGAGGGGACGACTTGCAAAGTCGATTTGCGTAACTTGAGTCTGCATGCGGTGAGCCAGTGATGGCCTTTACCTGCCCCGTCGTTTTTTTAATTGGCTTGACGGCGGAATGGTATAGAAGATGATTAGTTCATGGCCCGCGGCAAAATCATCAACCGATCACTGGAGCAGAGATTGTTTACCGCCATGTCAACTTGGCTTGCTTTAGCGACACATATTCGTTGCCAGTAAGTACAGGGTTCACAATTCAAAACTTGGATGTCTTTTAATGAACACAAAACAATTTTTTTTGGCTCTTTGTTTGGTATGCACTTTGAGTGCCGCTTCCCAGATCGTTGCGCAGGAGGATTCGCCAAAGGATTCGGGGGCTGCGGAAAAGGTTAATTACTCAGTTCAAGGGAAAATTCACATGCCCCCCGAAGTGCCGGAAGCAATCAACACGGAGGGACTTTCAGTTGACAAGGTCGTCATTACTCTCAAAGGCCAATACAATCATCCGCAGTGGCCGCGCCCAGAAGGCTGGGGCAAGATGAGTTCCGACGAGCGAAAGGCGTGTTACCATGACTTTTTGGATTCCGATGCCCACGAAGCTTTTCTGCGCAAAGTAGAAGATGCCCGCTCTAAACGGAAAGTGTACAAAACCGAAATAGAGAAAGATGGCTCTTTCGTTTTTTCAAACGTCACACCAGCGTGGTACGAACTTACGGCGGATATCATGCATCCCAGCGCAGGGGACGAACACTCGCAAGAGCTTGCCCGCGCTCGTGTGATGCATCAATTTTTCGTCAGAGAAAACAAAAAGGAAGTTAATTTCAACCTTACGCTAAAACTCAAGAACGTTTTAGTCCCAGGCGATCAGGCTCCTGACTGGACGGCCACCGCTTATGATGGCAGCGAATTCAAGCTGTCGGACTTTCGTGGCAAGTACGTGTTGTTTGATTTCTGGGCGACTTGGTGTGGTCCATGTCGAGCGGAGTTTCCGAACATGGAATCTGTTTTCAAAAAACATGGAAGCGAACGTTTCGAGATGATTGGCTTGAGCGTTGACGAGACCATTGATGCCGCGCGGAAGGTGCTCAAAGAAACGCCGTTGGCGTATCGTCAAGGCTGGGTGGGTGATTTGAAGCGTCACGAGGAAATTGCCGAAGCTTACGGTTTTCAAGCCATTCCCTCGATTTGGCTGATTGGGCCAGACGGGAAAATCATCGCTCGGGATCTGCACGGTAAAAAGCTTCGCGCGGCAGTGGACGCTGCGTTGAAAGACGAACCAGCTAAGTGATTCGTAACTCGCTAAGTGATTCGTAACTCGCTTAGTGATAAATAAATCGCCAAGCATTTTGCACCGCCGATGTTTCGGGGGGGCGTTGTTTTGGTTGGGTCGTTAGCCGGTGGTAACGTTACGCTTACCACTGGCGATGACTAATGGCCGGAACCAATTCACTCGTTCACCAGGCTTTCGCTGATTACTTTATCGCGAGGCTTTATCAATCGCTTGCCGGCGCGGCTTCCAAGGTTTGGCGATACGGATTGAGAACTGCCGGTTTCACATCGCCGTCCAACCACCATACTTTGCGATCGTTGAAGTACTGCATTAGTTCTCGATTGTCTTCGTCCGACATCACTCGCGCCCAAACGATTTCTGAGGCGTCAATGTCGGCGTCGTTGTAAACCCATTCATGCGACGGAACATGCGTTTCTGAATAGTTGACGAAAACTAGATCGCGGCCCGGTGTGGCTATCAACTGCTCGGCCACCGCCGTTCGCCGCGCAGCCCAAGTTCGCTGAGCAATCGAGTTTTGCCTTTGAAGTTCTGAGTAGATCCACGAAGCCTGGAACACGATAACGACGACGATCAGTCCGACTCTTAGTGCAGGCATTGCACGCGTCATTCGCCAAAGCTCAATCCAACTGGCCAGCAACAGCAGGATCACCAGCGGTGCTGCGGGAGCGCAGTAGTGAGCGTACGCCCAAGGGGTTGCCATCCCGCCCAAAAAAACTGGAACCAAAAGCAAGAATGCGGTTTGGCATCTCGTTTTTTTCAACCACCACGGGATGCTCAACAAAACAAAGATGATGGCGCCGCCGCAGAAAAACTTCAAAATTCCGACCGCGGAGTTTGCTTTGATGGTGACCGTTTGGACGAAAGACTGAAACAACGCGTCGGTGGCTTCCTTGTCGCAAACGTACGCCGCATCCATGATGGGATGGCGGTAGTCGGGTTTCTCGCCGGCGGATTGCCAGAGGAACAACTGCGTCCAGCCGTAATTCGCTTCGTAGATTCGATAGGGCATTTTAATTGGACTGCCCGTCACGGCGTGGTTGTAGGTCAAGGTCCACGCAACGCCTAAGCCAAGCACCAAAAAACCTGGCAAGATGACACGAGCCAAAAATGGACGGACACGCCACTTGCGGTTTTTAATCAGCTTGACGATTAATGCTATCCCAACGACCGCCGTCAACACGGCACCTTCAAACGGCCGGCAATTGGCTAGCAGCACTGTTCCTGTCGCGGCGATCAAGGCGAGCCTGATCTGGAAGGTTTTGTCCAGCCGAACGAACGCGCCCAGCATTAACGACGCGCCTGTCAGTGGCAATGCGCCTCCCCAGTACGACTGACCCCAAGCCAAATGAAAGGTGGGATGGAAAATGACAAACGCCACCATCAACCAGTTGTACTTTCGTGGGAGCCAGCCAGTTAGCATCCAAACCAGCGCCGCCATCGAAAACCCGATCGACAAGCAAGCGCCGATAATCGGGTGTCCTAGTAATTGCCCAACGGCAAGTACCATGGATTGTGCTGGTTGGTATTTGCCGATGTAGCTTGGCTGATGAATGACGTGGTACGTTTCAAAATGATGCCACATCGGATGGGTCGAATTGGTAAGCCGTCCGGAAGCGAATGTGTCGGCGCCCAGCAAGTACGCGAACTCGTCGGTGTACGCCGGATCGGGAACGCCGCGGAATACCGTTAGCAACAGTGCAATCGCGGTTCCCAAGAATAAAGTTGCCAAGACGCAAGTGCGCGGATTTCGCAGGGCGAGCTTGACGGATCGATAGGCAGACGATGACCCTTGCTGTTTCACGGTAGGCATTTAGAACGATCGTAAAATTTAATCGCGAGACGGTTCGTTGCAGGCGTAGAGCAATCGAAGAGGCTTAGCTTTCGGACCGACGAGCAAGTTTTAGAACGCCCACAAAGAAGCTGGCGGTGATCGTTTGGAATCCAATCGCAGCCAACATGATGCCGGGAATCACCAGTCGCATGGTGCTGGCATAATCGAGCTGTCCAAAGCCAGCCATTCGCCATTGGTTAACCGCAAAGCCTAGCAAGCCTGCGCCGCATACAAACACCGTTGCACCAAGAATGAGGCAGCGTTCGAGCGTAAACAAATTTGAAAAACGTGAGAATCTTCTGTCCTGCGGCATCAAGCCGTGTTCGATCGCAAAAATCTTGCTGAACATCGAAAACTGAATTAGTTGGTAGCCCATCAAAATTGCCAAGGTGCCAAACAACATCGTGTGCGCGTCGAGGCTGACGCCGAATATTTTGGTGCCGGGTAGGGCGAGCAGGTAAGCCAAGAGCCCCAAGGCCAGCATTGCGATTCCCGGGATTCGGAAAAGGTGTTTTGGGCTACAAACCAAAAAGAATCTCAACGTCCGCCAGCCATCGCGAAAGGTCCGCAGGTGTGGTGCATGGGCTTTTCTTCCATCAGGATGAAGTGTGATTGGAACCTCGGCAATGTCCGCCTTGAATAGGCTGGCCTTAATGATCATTTCCGTCGCGAACTCCATCCCGCAGCAACGCAGGTCCAGCCGTTTGTACATATCGGCGCGGAAGCCTCGCAAGCCACAGTAGACATCGTGGATCGGTGCAGCGAACATACGCCGAACCATTGCGGTGAACATTGGGTTACCAAGCCAGCGGTGAGAAAACGGCATCGCGCCCGGCAGGACCTGTCCACCGCCGCCAGGAAGACGGCAGCCTTGAACCAGTTCCTTGCCTTCGCGGAGCTTTTCGACGAACTTCGGGACTTCTAAAAAATTGTAGCTGTCGTCGGCGTCGCCCATGATCACGTAAACGCCACGCGCGGCTGCGATCCCGCCTTTGAGTGCGTTTCCGTAACCCTTTTCTTTGACATGAATCACGCGAGCGCCGAGAGATTGTGCGATTTCGATCGAGCCATCAGTGCTGCCGTTATCGGCAATGATGACTTCCGCGGAAAGCTGATGCTCTTTGATAACTAGATTGCATTTTTCAATGCAGGTGGCCAATGTATCGGCTTCATTGAGGCACGGCATCACAATCGAAAGTTCGATCGTTGACTCGTCCATACCGGCATCGACCAACGCGTCGACGGCATCGATCGTAGCGTCTAGGCGTTGAGCAGTAGGGTCATTGTTTTGAGTTTGGCTTGCATTGACAGAGCTGGATACAAATGCTGACGTCGTCAGATCCGTTGGTGCACTTGGTGTTCCAGAAGTTGAGGGAATGCCCATCATTTGCTCGCAATCGGTGTTAGGTTTCGGTGCCAAAAGCTACCCGCCGCCCTACGCAAGTCAAAGCAAAAGAATCACCAAATAATGAAAACCTGGCAAATGCGTATTGCGGACGATGTTTATCGGTACAACCCAATATCTTCCGACTCCCCCTCAAGTCGACAAGGGCCCCGCATCTTGGTTCGATTGGTGTTTTGTATTTCTCGACAGTTTCAACCCAGTCGTTATGCGCGTCACGGTGAACCGATCAAGAGGTTCCTCATCACGTAATTTTCTTTGACAACACCCACGCTGAGGGTACCCTTTCGCGAGCCATCGCAGGCAAATACGTGTTTTCTGTGCAGGCTGACATCGTGCTGCAAGGATTCAATCATGAACGCCAATACTTCCCCTGCCAACCATTTCGGATCCCCGTCAACCACGGCGCCCGTGTTGGTCAGTCAGCTAAACGCATCAGAGAACGAACCTGAAAAGGAATTTGATGCTTATGCCAATCAATACGAAGCGGCTCTCAATGAGGGGCTGAGTGTTTCAGGCGAGGCTCCGGAGTATTTCGCGAGCAAGCGAATTGAATGGACGTCGCACGTCTTGGCAGATCATGGTGCAGTCGATTCGGTCCTTGATTTCGGGTGTGGCGTCGGTATCGCGACGCCGTTGATTCAGTCCGCGTTTAGCCCGGCTTCGATCTGCGGGTTTGATCCGTCGACGGAAGCGATCAAACGAGCTCAAACCGAATTTGGCGGTGCAGGGGTTCAGTTCACTGCAACCAGTGGCGGCATTGCTGGGCGAGCGTTTGATTTGGCCTATTGCAACGGGGTTTTCCACCACATCGATCCGAGCGATCGCGCCGGTGCGTTGGCGACGGTATTCGACGCGTTGAAGCCTGGCGGTTGGTTTGCGTTTTGGGAAAACAATCCATGGAACCCCGGCACGCGTTACGTGATGAGTAAAATCCCATTCGACAAAGACGCGGTGGTCATTTCGCCGGTCGAGGCGAGATCGCTGTTGGCGTCGGCTGGATTCGAAGTCGCGCGGACGGACGCTTGGTTTCTCTTCCCGCGATCGCTTGGCTGGCTCCGACCGCTTGAGAAACTGGTCCATCGGCTACCGCTGGGCGCGCAGTATCTTGTGCTCGCCCAAAAACCCTGGGCGGCAGCATCACCACAGGTCACTCGCTAACGCATTTGGCTACCAGAGCACGCAGGTAGTCGCCTTTGCTTCCGCGAAAGAAGCGTTTGCAAGGGCGGGCAAGCAGGGCCGCATTTCTACAAAGCTAAGGTGCAGTCTTTATTTAGGGCCCACCGCTTTGTGAACGTCCACCGAGGGTAGTGCTAATTCTACGGAGTGAAAGGCGACGATGGGTTCCTCGCTTACGGGCTTGTTGATTTAGCATGTTTCGGCGCAGCAAAAGATGTGGAGATGGGCTTTCAGCCTGTCTTACTCGTTGCCCTCCATGCAAATGACAGGCTAGAAGCCCAGCACCACACTTCCTCGCTTACGCGTCGGGCTTCCATTTATGGCGTCTTGCTGATTTGTAAAACGGATTCAACCTTAAGGAAGAACCATTTCCTAACGCGGTCGAATCATTCTATGGGACTGTTGAAAACGGTCAGCGTTTGGCCAGCGGAGCCTGGGATCGCCGCGATTCGTTTGCCATCTTTGCTGATCGCAATGCATTGAATGTAATACGAAGGCACGTCCAGTTCGGCGACCTTGGTTTGTTTTTCGGTATCCCAGATCATGACCTTGCCTCTTCCACCGGCCAGCAAATGCTTGCCATCGGGGTGAAACGCTAACGTCCAAACCGTCTCGCCGGCATCCAGGGTAGACAAGTTGTCACCGGTCGTTGAGTCATACAGTTCAATTTTAGCGCTGTTAGCCGTTGCCAGTTTCCGTCCGTCGAGTGAAACGGCCGAATTTCTGCCGTACCCTTGTCCGACTTTGTCAAACTTTTTCCACGTTTCCATCTCCGGTATTTTAAGCACGGTCACCCCTTCCCCATCGGACATGACAACGGCTCGCCCGTTTGGCAAAATCTGGCATGAGGAAACTTGCCGTTCGAACTCGACAGCCAAGGATTCTTTTTGGGTTTTCAAATCCCATACTCGTGCTCGTTTCGATTCCCCAGAAACAACCCACTTGCTGTTTGGGCCGATCGTAATTGCTTTGACCGCCGAAGAGTGGCCTTCGAATTTCCCGATTTGCGTCAACTGGCCTCGTGAGTCAGTCTCCCACACTAAAATCGCGCCCGAGTTCAGTGCTGTCAGCACATGCTTTCCGTCGGCAGCAGCTTGGATCGCCGTTACGCTTCCGCCTTTGAATCGATCGTGATTGTCGATCGTACGTTTCCGTTCAACGTCATAGACTTTCATGCCGTACTTGCCGGCGTACAAGTACTTTCCGTCGGGGGAGAAACAAAGCGCGTCGATGCCCCAGCCTTGTTCGGCGAACTGGCAATGAACCTTTGGCAAGCCGCTTACTTCAGGTTCAACCGCGTCTTTGGGGGCCGGATCGGCAGCTTCGGTGGTCGAGCTTGCGACTTCAACTTTCTTGATCGAAAAATCGCTCGTCCCAAACAGCGGGTTGTTGTACATCTTTTGCGGGCGACAGTTGCCGACCACAAATCGGCCATCGGGAGACGCCGCGATCGCCTGAACATTCACATGTTCGCCGACATTAATTTCGTGCACCTTGCCCTCTGATTCAACGCTCCAGATACAAATCGCTTTTTCGCCGGAGATAATATGTTTTCCGTCTGGAAGGTAAGCGACTTTCCAGTTGATGGATTCACCATCAATGGTTTTGGTTTTACTGGCGGTGTCCGTTTCGTAGATTTGCAGGTTATATCCATCGGCGACCACAAACTCGGTTCCGTCTGGCGAAAATGCGATGTCGTGCGCTGATCCGCTTCGGTATCCTTTTCGCTTGCGATCGATTTCGCCGGTGGCAGCATTAATGTAAATCATGTTCTCTCTGTCGGTCGCCACGCCGATTTTGCCACCTTCGGTAAATCCGGTGCCGTCGACGCTCGATTCGAACTCGCGAATCGCTTGGACTTCTTTTTGTGTTTTAAGATTCCACAGTCTCGCGATGTCGTCTGATTCCCCGGAGAGAACCATTTTTCCTGCGGGGTCGATGGCGATTGATTTGATTTCAGAAGTGTGGCCGACGAATTGGCCGACATTGTCAAGCAATCCGCTGTCGTCAATCTTCCACACCTGGATCCGGCCAGAGTACCCGCCTGTTAGAACGTATTTTCCGTCAGGCGAAACCGTGGTGCAGACGACTTGGCCGAGCTGGTCAAGATCGTCCAAGAATTCGACGCGTCGTTTTCTTTGGGTATCGAAAACACTGATCTTATTGTCCATGTGTCCACAGATTAAAAACCGACCGTTGGGCGTAAAGGCCATCGATTTTAAACCCCATGAGACTTTTCCAAAATCGGCATGTTCGTATTTCGAGGCAGCCTCTTTGGCAGCAAGCTTTGCAGCATCGGTTTTGCGTTTCTTCGCCGCTCGCTCGGCCGCGTGTTTGTCCGATCTCGCCTTCGATTCCGCTCTCGATTTGGCGTAGCGTTTATCGCGTTCGCGTTTCTTTTCAGCTAAGTCGGCGGGGGTCAAGACCTCTTTAAGATCAACGGTGTAATCGATCGGCAACGTGATCGTAATGTTTTCGACCACGATTTGTGTATCGCCTTCAGATTCAATTTTTGAAATCACGTTTTGTTTTTTGTCAAACGTGATCGTCTCGGTGCGGTTCAGTCTGATTTTCATGTCAGACGAGTCGGCTGGTGTCCCCTTGATGGTACGTTGAAGGACGAGTGTCGAATCGTTTTCGGATTGAAATTTGTAGTCAGTCACCGTGTCGATCGCGATGGTCATGAGTTCAACTTCGACCGGTTTTTTCTCAGTGACGCGACGGCCATATGGGTTGTACCGAGCGTACGGTGAATACGGCGGTGTATACGGCGATCGACTAGGTAGGCTTGGATATCCGCCGGGGCCATACGGGCTCGGGTAGTGGCTTCGCTGTCGGTTCAGAATTCGCTCAATCGACGTTTGGGGAGCTTTGGATTCAGTGGTGGAAACATTAACGAGCTGTATCGATGCCGTTTCTTGCCAGTTCCTTGAGCCGTCGTCGGGGAAATCGACCAATGCGATTTGGTCCGGCGAAGTGAAAATGATCGGCAGCAAATCACTGTCGCCCTTGTCGCCATACTGAAGTGATGTTCGATGGATCTGGCCCGTGTCGTCACACAATAAATTGCTTATCTTGTTCGATGGAGAACCGTATTTGGTGCCCGTTCGTTGGCTGAAAACGACGTTCGATGCGATTTGCATGAGGTTGGGCATTTGCTTAACCTGATCAGGTAAGCCTTGTTTTAGTTTGCGGTCGATTGTTCCGTCAGTCGATGCGTCTGAGTAGCTGATCGTACCCGTTAACGAGACATCTTGTTTGTTCATCGACGATTCAACCGAGAACTGATATTGGTACTGGTGGCCTTTGTCGAAGTTGTATCGAAACGCTGATTGGTTCTTTGATTGCTTGTTGGTGTTGCGATTTGGATTTGGCGTTGCCGTCCATTTGTTGGGGCGTGATCTCTGTGGTTCCGGTTCGTCAATCTGTTCCGCGGCAATGTTCCAGTCAGCGTCTTGTCGCTGGTCGGCCAGTTGCGGGCCTGAACTTAGCATATACAAGGCAAAGATTCCGCCCGCGAATAGAAGCATCATGAACAGCCCGGCCACGCCCAAGATGATCCATAGCCAAGGGACTCCGCGAGAGGGTTCGGGTTCCTGGAATTGGGCCAGCGAAACTTCTTGCGGTTGAACTGGATTGGCTGCCCGAACTGCATTGGCGGTTCCAACTGGATTGGTGGCCCCGACCGCGTTGGCGGCGCTGCAATGCGGGCATTTGACGTACGCGTGCCCCTGCGAAGTATCAACGTTAAAGACGCCATTACATTGCGTGCAATTCATTTGAATCATCGAAAGACTCCGGGGTATTCTTCTGGGCGTAACGCGACGCGTATCGGCATAAGCAATAAACAGTCAATGCTAATTAATTCGCCTTTGGCCTGCAACTAAATAAACGCCAGAAATGGCTCTGCATCAAGCGATTGCTGCCCGGTCAATTGCTATAACTGGGCGACTTTCGGTTTTGCTTTGACGGGTTTAAGATAGGGCAACGCAAACGAACTGAATGCTTAGAAATGAACTCGCCAATCCTCCCCCTGAAGAATCCACCTATCGAGCACGTGCGGCAGCGATGCTACGACTGCTACCGCCCGAAGTACGCTTGTTTCTGCGATGCGATTCCAACGATCGAGAATCAGACCAATCTGCTGATTTTGCAACACCGTAACGAACGAACGCACCCTTTTAATTCAGCTCGAATTGTTGCCAAGGCGATGCAGAAATCGCAGTTGATCGTGGGCCGAAATAAGGAGCTGGCCAATCAAGATTTAGGCATTAGCAAAAACGCCGGTCTGCTGTATCCGCGATGCAATGCGAAGTCGTTGGAGGATCTTTCGCCCAGCGAAATGCCGGATCAGTTTGTGTTTTTGGATGGGACGTGGAATCATGCTCGTACGATGTACCGCGACATTCCGGTGCTTAAGAAACTGCCGCACTATCGTTTGAACCCAGAGGCTCCAAGTCGCTACCTGATCCGGGAGGAACCGACGTTCGATTCGCTTTCAACGCTGGAGGCGGTGGTGTTGGTACTGCAGCGGGTCGAGCCCAAGCTGACGGGGTTGGATCGTCTGATAGCGGCTTTTGATTTGATGAACCAACAGCAGGTCGACGAACTTAGACGCCGAAATGTAACGTTGCGTGGACGTTAGGGAGAGCGTCGTTTTAGTCGCTTCGCAGCTGCGAATGTTTATTGTGCGACTGCGCTACAACGCGACTCGATGGCGGCGTTTAAGATAGTTCATCGTTTGGACGGTCATCATCATCAAGCATTCCTGCTTGAGATTGTCGTCTTCAACCGGCAAGAACAACTTTAGCACGCGGCAACGTTCGGTCATTTCTCGCATCACTTGCACGATGTTGTGCTGGTATTCGCCCGACCACTTTCCTACCGCCTTGCAAAAATCAGACTTGTTCTTTCGCAAAAAGCTGGCTGCCGTTTTGTTTTGATGAGGCTCATTGGCTGTGCAGAACAGCTTTTTCAGTTCAACATCAAAAACGCTGGTCGCGGCGAGACCGTAGAACTGTTGCCGCTGTAGGTAATGCTCTCTCAAGGTAACGTCGATGCGATGAACCGGATCAACCTTCGCTCGAGAAACCACTTTGGGCTTCTGCCCTTGGATCTTTTCCATTAGCTCGGCAACGAATTTTAGCTTCTTGAGGGCCGGCCAGCCTTGGTAGTTTTTTTGCCAACGAGAATTGGGCGTCATCCAAACGGCAAAGGTTTCCGCAAAGTCTTCCGCGGGATGGCTTTGAGCGTACCAAGGTTCCAAGTGGAAAACAAACTTCTTGCTGCGAGGTTTGGGAACGTACGTTTCTGGATAGGGTGCTGAGTAGCTGCCGAAGATCGCTTTGTAGCCACGCTTGCGATGTAAACCAAACGCGGTATCGATCGCGTGTCCGGCTTCGTGGCGCATGATTCGCATGCACCATTCTTTGGTTCCACCTTCGACTTCCAGCATTTGGTTTCGCTCCAAACGCATTAGGCGACGATGAGCCATATAAAACGGGACTGCGATGCCCGGTATGCCGTCAGGTGAAAACCAATCATCACTGAACCAGCAATGAGGCTTGAAAATCAACCCTAGCTGCTTTAGCTCGCCATGCAGTTGATCCCGAAAGTTGACCATGCTGGTTTGCTCAAACTTAAGGCCCAGGTCTGAAATCTTCATGTCCAGCAACTTGCGGTCGCTCAGCTTGACCCAAGCTGGTTCCGACGAAACATGGGCTTGCTGGCCGATCCCAAGATCTGGCTTGCGAAGTTCAAAAGCAGATTGCGAGCCTGCTGTCGGGCTGGCTTTGGTTTGGCGATCGCTCGTTCGCTGCGGCACCGGCGCGAACTGCTCGACACCGTCCGGAGAAGCATAGTTGCTGCCCTTGCTAGCGCTAACTCTTCCCGATTTACGTTTCCGATTGGCTTTCGGATCGTTGGGAGGGTCTTGGCGAGTTAGCTTTTTTGATGCCATTGATTTCGCAGCTTGCGAGCTTAAACGGATTAAATTCTCGGCGCGTTTTTGATTAGCAGATTGTAAGCAAACTCAAAAAAATTCAAGGATGAAATCTTAAGACTTTGTTTGTTCTTCTACCGGTCGAAAATTTGTGGCTGCTGAGGTTGTGTTTCAAAACGCAACTAGCCGATCGCTCTGCTGGCAATCGCGATCAAGGAGGGTCGTGCCCGCTGCCTCCCCATGGGTGGCATCGACAAATTCTTAAACCGCCTTTGACCGAACCTTTGACAGCACCGTACTTTCGAACAGATTGGATAAAGTAACTGCTGCAAGTCGGCGTATATCGGCAAACTGCTGGCAAAAATGGGCTTAAACAGACTTGATAGAATCGAACTCCGAAGATCAATCCTGCCGCAGGCAAACGCCATATTCCGCCGACTGCACCGATGAGTAGCCGCCCGAGGGGCGATCGCGGCGGCTGGGCGGTCGAAGGCTGGTTCGTTGCGGGGGATGGTTCGATCGAGTCTGGTGTTGCACGCCCCGAATGGTCGTCGGGATCCGGTCGAGTCGGCTGAGATTCCATGCTGGTCCTTCGGCTATTTCAGCTTTTTCGAGATGCGTGCGAGTAGTTTTTTGATCGATAGGTCGATTTTCTCGCTATCGCAAACACCACCGCGTTTTGGCCGCACAACAATATCCAGCCCCAGCATCAGCTCACCTCGGTGCCGGCGAAAAGCCTCGCGGATGCGGCGTTTCCACCGATTTCGCACCACGGCGTTACCGACCTTGCGGCTGACAGAAAGCCCAAGCCGCAACTGCCCGGATTCGTTGGGTACCGCTTTGATCACTAGAGTGTCGTCGGCGGCGAATAGGCTGCCGTCGTAAACCCTTTTGAATTCCAAGGATTTGAGCAGGCGAGCGGATTTGGGAAACGTTTGGTCGGACATGCTTTGAAAGCGTCAAAGAGGTTAATAACTTGTTCACAACACCTACGAAATGTCTTTGTTCGAACCGTTTTTCTGGGGTGCAGATAGCCGAGCAAAAATGAATCGCGATGCCTGGCCCAAAAAGCCTGGTAGTTGCTTCCTGAAAACGTAGCCTAGCACGCTCACGATAAAAAGAAGCAAGATCAAGGTCGACCAATCGGGCAACAGTTGGTCCATTAGCAACAAGACAAGGATCACGCCCAAAAGGCTCGTTTGAGCGATGGCAAGCGTCACCAAAAGCTTGATCCGTTGCTCGACCGCTTTTATTCGTTGCTCGTTATCATTCGGATTCACCATGGCCTAGACGCTACCTCTCATCAACGCATCACTACGAAACTTATCGATCGCCGCTATAAAATCGCTGACGGACTGGAAGCGGTCATTCGGGTTCTTTTGCATCGCCCGCAAGCAAATGTCTTCCAACGCCTGCGGAATGAAACGATGCGGAGCCACCGAGCGAGGGGATTCTGGTTCTCGATGGACGATATTATCGAACGTGTCTGTGATCTTGGCACCACGAAAGGGCTCTCGCTGGCAAAGCATCTCGTACATCACCACTCCCATACTGAACACATCCGAACGCTCGTCGACGCTTCGGTGGCCGGTGACTTGTTCCGGAGACATATAAAGCGGCGTACCGCCTCGATCGCCGAGCGTGGATTCATCGCCATCGTTGGGCATGCCCCAAACCTTCGCCGCTCCCCAGTCTATCAGTGTCACTTCGCCGAACATCCCGACGATGATGTTTTCGGGTTTAATGTCGCGATGGATCACACCTCTGGCATGAGCATAAATCAAAGCCCCGCCCACTTGGGTAAAGATGCTCAACAAGCGATTCAGATCAAATTCTGCTTCGACCTGTTCTTTGCGTTGAGCCAGCCCGACGATGATTTCGAACAGCGTCCAGCCGTCGATTTTTTTCATCGCAAAGAACCAGTCACCCTCGTCGTTCTGACCTAGCTCGTACATTGGCACGGTGGCAGGATGAGAAAGCTGCGCGGTGATGCGTGCTTCGCGAATCAGACGCCGTAGTTCAACCGCGTCGTTCCGCAGTTCTTTGCGGAGCATCTTCAGCACGACGCGTCGCCCGAGATTGGTATCTTTACATGACGACAGCGTTGCCTTGCCGCCCTGGTTAAGCGAACGGAAGTTGCAGTATTTGGAAAATCCGTTTGAAATTCGCGCTGGCGGCTGGCCTTCGATGTCAGCCACCATCACCATTTTGACACGATCTTGCTCGGCCAGTCGCGAGGAAGGCTGGGCGTTGTCTGACGATCGAGCAGGCTCTGGCATGTTTTAGCTTATTGGTTTGGGTCAGTGTCCAGCTGGCGAATCAGGATCAGCTTGCCGTCAGGCTTTCCATTGGTACCTGCCAATGTGATGTAGCAGTCCCCTTTTGGGGTAAAGACAAGTGCCGTCGGCTTTTCGAGCTTGCTCATCAAAACCGCTTCACACTTCGTCTCGCTTTTCATGTCGACGAGTTTATACAAGCCACCTTGTTTGGGGTTGGCCCAGTTGAAATCAAGCGCGAACAAGCGACTGTGCCGTGGGCCGTAGGCCAATCCCGAGATGTCATTCAAGCCCGTGCTGTAGACGCCCAGTTTTGTACCCGACAGCGAGTAAAAAGTAAGCAACGAATCTTTGAGGTTTTTGATTTCACCCATCTGCCCGATCGCCAGATAGCCTTGCGGGCTGATCGTGGCGGCTACTGGGGCATCAACTCCGGTCGCTTCTTTGGTCGCAATCAAGCGAGTTAAATTGGAGATCTGGCTGTTCGCACTGACGGAGGCCTGCGAGACCCAACCTTTGGCGTCGTCGCCATTGCAAGTCACGAACAGCTTTCCCATGCCGAGAGCAAGCCCATAAAAGTTCCCTTCACCGGGCACCGCATCTTCGCCTTCGCCACTGCTGGGCAAAGAAAGTGGCTTATCTTTGTTGTCCGAGGCCTTAATGGCCACTTGGCCGGTAGCGGGAACTTTGAAAACACGAATCGAATCTTCGCCATCTGGCAAACCACCGCCGCCAACAACCAACGTTTCCTCATCCAAAAACAACAGCCCCAATGGGCCGATTTTGTAAGTCGGATCGGTGCCGTAGCCTTCGGTCGGGAAATCAGTAATCACATCCTCGATCTTGCCATCAATCACTCGCACAACACGTCCGGATCCTGAATCGGAAACGAAAACGTGACCGGTGTTCGGTTGGATCGCAACACCGCTGGGGTTGTTAAGCCCCTGCACGACGACTTCCGGGATTGCATCTTGAGCACCGACTTGACTGCCAGCGAACAAAAAACTGATCGCCAACGGCAGCAGGGCCAGCGTGGTGGAAATTCGATAAAAAGGTTTCATGGGGATCACTCCGCTGCTTTCTTTGTGCGACGCTTCTTTACTTTAGGAGGAGCGTTCGGATCAGGCTTGGGATAGTCTTGATTCGCTTCGAGTTCAGCATCGGTGGGAGTTTTTGATTCGACGCCGTTTTCTGGAACCACCACTTTGGCAGTCCAAAGGATCGCGTTCAATACCACCTTGCGAGCATTGTCATCGGCCCAGTTCTTGTGGAAATGAGCACCCGTAAAGCCGAAGCCGCGTCCCTTGCCATCACCACGAACAAACGCCCAAGCAACATGCTGAGGTTCTTTGCGTTCAAGCACCGCCGCGCGGGCGTGAGGGTTATTATGATGCGGTCCGTCTTTGCGAGTCAACGTTTCGGCGTTCGGCAGAGCACTCAAAATTGGCGTGACTTCGACTTTGCTGGAGAACCGCATGTGGTAGTACCACTCGTCCAGCATCTTGAACGGCTTCACGCCGCGGGCGACCGGATGATCGGGGAACGCTTTGAACTCCGCCTCCCAATGAGGGTTCACCGACCAGTTTGTTTCGAAGTAGCCACCGATCCAATCAAGGAATCGCTGCCCTGACTTGCCCGGTGGAACTTCCACACCGTAGTGTAAACAAACCAATCCGACGCCATCTCGCATAATGTGTTCGAAGGCTTCCCCGTTTTTGTGCAACGGATGCCGAGGACCACCGTCGGCGAAAACCACCACGGTATCGGCATTGTCAAAAGCGGTTTTGTCTTTCGGCCAACCGTTTTTGTAAACGGTTGTCAGTACCGGAAGCTTCGCGTCGGAGGCTGGCTCAGTAAGGCATTTCGCAAGCAACAAGCTGCCCGCGTGATGCTCGTGAGCTCCCCAGCCGTGGCTTTTTCTGCCAGCCACAAAAACGATCTTCTTTTTATCCTTGAGCTTCAAACGACGGAGACGAATATCTTTGAACTCGATCTTCATCGGCGGCCCTTGGTGCAACTGCAACCCCAGTAAACCTTTTTCGTTGAGCTTCTCGGCGGTGTCATTGAACCGTGAAGTCTCGACGCCGTTAATTGAAGTCACAATCGTGGTGCCGGTGGCGACGATCTTCATCTCGTTCCAGTCGTCCAGTTTCTGAGCTGCTGCAGCGTCGGCGGCATTGGGGGACGCGACTGCGTTGCCATCGGCGGAAAGGTCTTTTGTTTTGCCTTGCCAGCACAGCATCCCGCGACCGGTCTTTTCCGAATACAAACTGCCAGAGATGCCAGCCTTACGAGCGATGTCGGTTTGGTAGCCGCACAGATGTCCGTTGGTAGCCAAGTAGCTGCGAATCTGTACGCCGCTGTTGGCTTTTTCCGTGCCGGAAATTTTGTACTGCAATCGCAATTCAAAATCGTCCAGTTCGCCGTGGCCCCAAATCAAAAACTGATTCCGCTTCAAAGGAGTCGCTTGAGTGCTCTCGCCAACGATCACGCCGTTTTCGACTCGCCAAAGATTGCCGTCGCCCGACCAGCCATCCAGCGTGCCATCAAAAATTGAAGTAAAATCGTTGTGGTTGTCAGTTTCGGCAGGGGACTGAGCAGCCGTTTGGGCAACGCTCACTCCCGCGCCGCCAACGACTAATGCGATCATCGCAAACGCGTGCAGTATTCGATGGAAAGGGTTGTGTTCTAGTGGATTCATGTCTTCGCTCGTTGAAGATTGGTTGCGAGTTCGTCCTCGGGGTCGGACTCGTAAAGGCTGTTGTAGACGCCACCCCAAAGACTGCGTCCAATAAGTTAACCACCTGCGATCCCGAAAGTATCGCGGGCTTTTTGTTGGAGGTTTAAATTCTAACGGCCGTTGCCAGTCGTGGCTTGGGATATGCTATTTCGAATTAAGTGGCGAACTGGCTGGCGATTTGATCTAGGTCAACTCCGAACAGCGATTTAGCAACCGCCGAAAGCTTGGGTCGATCCCCTTCCATTCGCAGCGTCCGCTGGATGTGTGTGTAACCTTCTCCGGGGGCCAGTGCGAGGGCGGGGCTGAGAGTTTCCATTTCGTAGAATCCACCGTCGACCATGCCAGAGCCCGAGTCGTTGACGCCGTCATTGTAGCAGTTGATCACATCGCCGGCGTAGGGATCGTCCTGCATCTCCCATAAATTGTTGTTGTATCCGTTTTCGGGGGCTGTTTCGGGCAGATTGAAACTGACGATCGACAACACCTGTCGCTGTTCGTCCCAACTGCCGATCATGTTCGCGACTCGTGCAAAGTTAATCCCCAGTTTGCTACGCAAATGGCCATCGCCGCGGAAATAGATCATCTTGTTTTCGCGATCGACCTTCAAACGAGTCTCGTCTAGTTCGCCGAAGTAATTCGCGGTCACGATATCGGCGTCGATTAAAGCTTCGTCCGCATCGGCCTTGAATGGCACAAACAAAGTCGCCTGCGCTCCGGGCTTGCTCATGCAAATCATCCACAGCCCGATCAAGCCTGTGTCTGGCTCCCAGGCGGTTTCGCCGCGGTTGATTAAAGTGTTGTGGCTTTCGTGGGCCACGATTTTTAGTTTTGAGAGATCGGCCCCAAACTTCTCGCCGGCCGCGGCCGAATCAAGCAGCACCACCGAGCGGTCAATCTGTACCTTAAACTGCGTGTCACTCCAGTTGGTGAACAACGCGTCTTTGGTCATCGACACCGAGCTGTTGGTTTGCGATTGCACGGTGAATGTTTCTGAATCAAGTTCCGCCGGCGTTCGCCAATTTGCAAAAGCCATTTCGACGCCTGGTTCAAAGAAGATCGAGTTCTGCCCGCCTTCGGGCGAAACCCACAAACGGTCTTCTCCGCCGTACAAATTGATCTGCGGGTTAATGACGTCCGACTCAACAGCGCCGTAGTTTATGAAGCCGTAACTGCTGCCTTGATCACCGGCGTTGCCTGAGATCATCGTGCGGCCTTGATACTCCGGCACGACTACCACCGCAGCGTCTTCGGCGTTTCGCAGCACGACGGTTTCAAGATGTTGATTTAAAAATTCGAGGTCTTCCCCAAACGTCTTTTCTGGCATTTGTTACCTTCAGAAATCGCAACTCAATTGTGTATTAATAATAAATTGAATTGTAGCTGACGGCAGCGATGCCGTCATGCCGCGTAGCGTCGTCTGAGGAGCTGTTTTTTAACGAGTCTGCGCATGCTGTTCGCGGTTCCTGCGTAACCGCATATTTTTGCATGATCGCATCGGTCATGCACTATCGGAACTGTGCCTGGCTCGGAGGAAAACCCAGCAGTTGCTGGTTGGCGCTGCGAGCTGGTCGGGCAACGGATTGGCCGAGCGAGCTTGTGGTGCTCGTTTGCGAAACGGCCTTGGGAGTGCCTAGCATGAACGTCGTCAATTGCTCCGGGGAACGGTTCGGCTCCAGCGTCAACACGAAGTCGGAGATCGCTTGGTTGTAGCTGACCGTGGATGCGACCATGTCCAGCTGAGAGTCACGCCAGATCTGACCCGCGGCGATCGCCGAGGCCAAAGGGATTTGGCGATTGCGAACCGCTTGCCCGGCTTGGTCGGCAGCCTGCTTGGCCGTCGACACCGTCGCGGCTCGTCGAGTAATCAACTTGAGCGTGCTGGCCAACATCGGGTCGATGCCACGTAGACTTGTCGGTAACGATCGCACGCGTTTGTACTTTTCGTAGTCAGTCACGTAACGTTCAACCAAAGGTTCGTCCGCGGGAAGCGGAGCAAAACCGTTAGGGCGAGGGTTGGGCATGAAGTCCAGTAAACGAGATTGACTTTTGCCAAGTTGAATTTCGGCCGCAAGTTGACCATCGGCGGCCATTTGCTGAGCCGCAGATAGCAAACCCTTTTCAGCCGCGGTCGACGTTGAAACGGAACGCAACCATTTTTCGTAGTCAGTAGCGATTTTCAAAGCCGCCATGTCGTAATAGGTCTCCCAATACTGAGCCACCATTTGCTTGCGTTGGCTGCCTGAAAGTGGCTCTAAGAACATTTCCTGCAACCGTACCCGAGTGCCATCTTCGTCGACCGAAGTGGCTTTGATGTTCCGCAGTTGTTGTCGAGCAAAATCAATGGACTTGCGATCAACTTGGTCGCTCGAACGATTAACGTTGGCGTTACCTCGGTTGATTGGAGTTTGAATGTTCGTCGCTTGGTTGTTCGTCGCCGGGTTTCGTAAATCATTCTCAATCGGCCGTCCGCGTAGTGGTTGGTTTTTAGGTTGGCTGGCAAACTGACTTGGTGATGATGACGGACGTGAGCTACCAAAGTTCGGTCTGCTGCTGTTGGATGGATTGGAGAACGATTGAGACGATGAAGCTGCTGATCGTCGGATCACCGGACGCGAACTGTTGTGGCCGTTGCTGGCGGATCCGGTTCCAATGCCGGCGGAGTTTCTCAGGCCGTTTCCTCCAAACGATTTTGTCGGAGCTGGTCCGGTGGTGGCAGGGCTGCCGAAGGCTGAGTTGTTAGCGGCTGACTTGGACGGCGACGGGTTTGAAAACCGGTTCGGTGCTGCAGGAAAGCGACTTGATGGTGGGGGTGTTGATGGTGGAGTTGTGTTAGGACTAAGTAGCGACTGAGCGGTTTTTTGTGGAGCTTGGGTGACTGGCGTTTGGGGCGCTGGCTTAGCAAAAGGTAGGCCGGAGACAGCGGGCGTCTTGGGAGGCTGCGCTGTCGGCACCGCAGGGTTGGACGGTGGTGCAAAGCGGTTGCGAGAGCCCGGAGGCGGGGTTGCTCCAAAGCGGTTTTGTTCTGTGGCTGATCGAATGGGTGGCGCAGCTTTTGCTGGCGAGACCGTTGGCGGAGTAAAGCGACTGCTGGCCGACGGAAACGGCCGATTGGCAACCGGAGCCGAGGCCCCTGCTTTGCTGGCCGAAGACAAAGATGACACGGGAGCGAAGCGGCTTTCAGCTCTGGTGGTTGGCGATGCACCAAAATCTCCGAACCGATTTCGCGACGTACTGCTAACAGTATCGCCAAACTTTGAATCCGACGCGGCTCGCGAACTTCCAAACGCCTTTTCTGTTTGCAAACTAGAGTCGCTCGGCAATCGAGCAAACGTTTGGTTTTCCGATCCCACGCCAGCGAACAAGCTAGGCTGTTCGTTCAAAGAAGGCCTGCGCGAAGCAGTGAGCGTTCCTTGAGTGGATGTTCGGAACTTGGCAACGCTGCCTGCTGCTGCCAGCATACTTGCGGGCGGGAGTGGCGGAGTGAATGATTGATTCGAAACCGAAATCTGGTTAAACGACGGTTTCGAACTGCTGGCCCGCGGTAATTCGACCTGAGCGTTACTCGCCGCAGTAATCCTTGCGTCATTGGTTACTAGAACGGAAACATCGCTTTGCTGCGCAGCTACCGATTGGCAAGTCGTGAGGCCTAGCAGCAACAGCGGCAGGCATAACAAACGCTTGCGAGCATGAGTGTCTGTCGAAAGCAAAATGGAATCGTATTTCGAAACCAATCGTGAAATTGTTACCAGCATCCTTGCACCTCGATGGCGAGTGTTTGTTTGTGAAGCCAAACCTGATTTAGCATCCTTGCTACGCCCCATAATTTGTCCCGAATCAAATTTTCGGTCAATCCCGATTCGCCCGCCCGCGAATCACGCCTGCAAACCCGATCAATCTTGCCTCAATTTGATAACGCGGGGGGGGCAACGTGCTGGCAGTTTGAGACGAAGAATCAGCGGCAATTGAGACATCCTTATTGGTCTCGAAAGCTCCTGCTGCTGAGCGATTTGCTTGCGAGAAACCCGAAGAAAACGGCCAAAACCCGGATTGCGTCGCTACCGGATTCTCCATTTGCACAGCCCGCCGAAGCAAACTGGCCGGCTGGATGCAACGCACCTTGATCAGCCGGACGATGAAGCGAGGCCAAGAAACAGGCCTGAGCGCAAACCGATGGCTCGGTCCATTTTAACGATCGCTAGCAAAGCGTTTCTTGACGGATCGTTTGCACGAGTTTCCATCATCGCACCGCGAGGCACAATTAACGCACCGCGAGCCGCAATTATCGCAGGCGTTTCACAACCTGCGTTAACGCTTCGGCGAATTGATCGACCTCATCGGGCGTATTATAGAGATAGAAACTCGCGCGGCAGCTGGATTTGATTTCCAGATGTTGGTGCAGCGGCATCGCACAATGATGCCCCGCACGAATTGCGACGCCTTTTTGATCCAGCAGAATTGAAATGTCTTGCGGTGACACGCCGTCGATCACAAAGCTGACCAAGCCCGCTCGTTTGTCCGCCGCAGGCCCAAACATTCGCAAGCCCTCGATTTTGCTCAGACGCTCCATCGCTTGAGTTGCGAGGCTGGTCTCGTAAGCATGAATGTCGTCCATTTCAAACTGATTCAAATACTCGATCGCCGCTCCCAGTCCAATCGCTTCCACAATCGGCGGCGTTCCCGCCTCAAACCGCGCCGGCAGTTCACCTTGAGTAAAACCCTCGATCGTTACTTTGTCGATCATACTGCCGCCGCCAAGAAACGGCGGCATCGCTTCAAGAATCGCTTGCTTGCCCCACAGGATCCCAATTCCCGATGGCCCCACCATTTTGTGACCGCTGAAAACAACAAAGTCTGCATCCCATGCCTGAACATCGGTCTTGCTATGCGGCGTATGCTGAGCCGCATCGACAAGCACCTTCGCGCCCACGTCGTGAGCCAGTTGCACCAGTTCGGTCACCGGAGTGATCGTCCCCAGCACATTGGATACTGCCGCAAAGGCAACCAGTTTCGTGCGTTGGGTTAGTTTGGATCGAAAGTCGTCTAGGTCAAGTTCGCCGGCTGAATCGATGTTCGCAAACTTCACCACCGCACCGGTTCGAGCGGCCAGTTGCTGCCACGGGACGATGTTCGAATGGTGCTCAAAAATCGTCAACAAAATCTCGTCACCGGCGGACAGGTTTTGATTGCCCCATGCATGAGCCACCAAGTTGATCGAGGCGGTCGTGCCGGAAGTAAAAATCACTTCGTTGTTGTGCGGCGCGTTGATAAAGTTCTGCACTGCCGCCCGAGCATGTTCGTATTCGGCGGACGATTGTTCGCTAAGCCAATGAATGCCGCGGTGAACATTCGCGTACGTTAACCGGTAACAACGATCCATCGCGTCTAAAACTTGTCGTGGATGCTGAGTCGAGGCGCCGTTGTCCAGGTAGATCAAATCTTTTTGACGGTGAATCTGTTGATCCAAAATCGGGAAGTCTTTTCTAACTTCGGTGGCCGAAAAGGCGGCTTGGGTCATCTTGTTTGGTCTTTCTGTCAATCAAAATTTTGTTAACACCAGTGCCAGCGGTCTGGCTTGCACTGATGCCAGGCTGGAATCACAGTCGCCACATTTAGTCTGCAATCAGCGGTAAACGATCCACTGCAATAGGCGAAACTCCAACCGCAGCGCTCACCAGTTGACTGGCGTACTCGGCTTTCGGGCCGTCGCAAAAAACGTTGGCGATCGGCTGGCCCTTTTCGATGGGATCGCCAATCTTCAGTAAGAACTCAATACCCGTTGAATGGTCAATCGGATCACCTAGTTTCTTCCTGCCGCCACCCATTTCAATCACAGCCAAACCCAGACGTTCCGCGTTGACTCGGCTCAAAAAACCGTTCTCGTTGGCCAACACAGGTTGTTTGTTGGCCAGTATTCGTGGCTCTTCCAGATCGCCGCCGTGCGTGTTGACCATTTCGACCAAGCGTTGGTAAGCTTCGCCGGAATCGATTTTTTCTTGCAGCGTAGTACGAGCTTGATCTGTTGACGAACAAACACCGGCTTGCTGTAGTAGTCGGGCCGCCAACTCTAATGTCAACTCAGTCACATCTGCCGGCCCTTCGCCTTTGAGCACCTGCACCGACTCGTCGATCTCCACGGCGTTACCGATCATCTTTCCTAATGGCTGGTTCATGTCGGTCACGACGGCCGTGGTTTTTAAACCCAACCGATTACCCACGGACACTAAACTTCGCGATAACTCACGTGCCTGTTCGAGCGTTTTCATGAACGCGCCGCTGCCCCATTTTACGTCCAGCACTAAAGCCTGATTGCCGGCGGCGATTTTTTTGGAAAGAATTGAAGCGGTGATCAACGGAATCGAAGGCACGGTCGCGGTCACGTCACGAAGAGCATAAAGTCGTTTGTCGGCGGGGGCCAAAGTTTCCGATGCCGACACAATCGAACAGCCGCAGAAATTAACCACACTGCGGAACTCGTCCGCGGACATCTCCGTTCGGTAGCCAGGGATCGATTCAAGTTTGTCCAATGTTCCGCCGGTCGCCCCGAGACCACGCCCCGAGATCATTGGCACGACCACGCCACAGCATGCCAGCAGTGGTGCCAGCGGAATGGAGACCTTGTCACCGATGCCGCCGGTGGAGTGTTTGTCGACAGCCGGAGGATTGGCGGGCCATTTCATTTGATCGCCCGACTCCAGCATGCATCGCGTGAAGGTCGTAGTTTCGCTTTCGGACATGCCTTGGAAAAAGACCGCCATCGAAAAAGCTGCCATCTGGTAGTCCGGAACCTCGCCGTTGGCATAGCCTTTGACAAGGAATTCAAGCGAGTCATCTGCTAGCGGCTTGCCGTCTCGTTTTTCAGCAATGATTTGTGCGACGTTCATCAGATTGATTTTCTAGGAGTGGATTGGTGCTGGGCCTATCGTACCAAAACTCACCGCGGGCGAGATCAGGGGTTTGTCGGGCTTGTGTTAATTTGTAACGATTGTCCAGAATGTTTTAGTTGCTAGGACTTTCTGGGTTGTTTAGGTTTTAACTGTTTTACCGGTCGATCGGGTCGTTCTGGTTTTTCTCGCTTCGGGCGGCGGGTTGTACCGATTCTGCGGTTAGTGCCGGTTTTCGTGCTTACGCTCGGAAAGACGGTGCGGGTCTTACCTAAACAAAGCCGCGTTTTGAACATGCTTTCATCGTCCTATAATCTAATGGTTGCTTCCGGTATCGCCTGCATCTGCCTACTACTGGCAACGCCTGTGAACGGGCAAGGCAACTACCAACCCAATCGCCAGCTTGGCTTTTCAGCTGATCAATCAAATCAGATCATTGATCATAGCTCGATGTCGCCCGTTAGCTGGTCAGCGCCGTCAGTCTCGAACGCGATCCCCTTCAGTGCGCCCAGCAACACGGTGTTGCCACCTTCAGTGCCTGCGAATTCGCCAGCAAGTACCTTTCAGCCGCCTCGCGATACCGCTGCCGCCGTGTCTCCCGATTCAGCTACCAACTACGCCCGCGAACTAGCTAAACTCGTGAACGGTTCGGCGGTAGCTAAAAGTTCAACACCATCGATTCCAGACTTGGGAGCCGCCACCCCCCAGCAATCATCTCAGCAATTCAATTCGCTGATCCGCCAACCAGAAACTGCCGCCCCTGAACCTGCCACCTCACGCCAGTCGACTTATCGGTTGGCGAAATTCGGCGGAGGCAAACAAGCGGGCCTGCCGTTGAACGCACCCAGTTCGCCTAACGCAGCAAGCCTACGCAACGCACCAAGCACGGCGGCCGAAACTGATATTCCGGGGGCGTACTTTGACGGCCTGCCCGCAGCAAGCTCAACGGTCACGCCGGCGACTCCACCGCCAGTCGTCAGCACGCCCGACGCGACTCCATCGGGTCGGCACCCGCTAAGCGTTACTAGTAGCCTGCCGAGCGAACCGCCAGCAAACCAGCAGCCCGCCACCCCAACACCGCCAGCAACCAATGGCTTTCTGGTCAGCCAGCCCGCAACTGTTCAATCCGTCGAGCCAAGCTATCCCAGCGTTGGGCCTGCTGACGTTTTGTTTGCAGGGCCGGTTCAAAGCCAGCAAACGCTAGGTGGATTACCGAACTTCCGCCCGGATCTTGGCCACCGCTCTCCGAACCCAACTTTCCGTGGTCGCGATCACGACAGCGGCCAGAAGCTGGATTTTGAGGACAAGAAAAAAGAGTATCCTGGTATTGGAGAAATCCTAGCAACCGGTCGGTACTTTGGCTCGGTTTCCGGATTGTTTCTGCAACCCGCCTTTCATCAAAACAGTGCCATCACCCAATTTAACTCTTCCGCCGCATCAGCGACCTTTGCCAGCTCAGAGGCGTTTGACTTCGACTACGAAACGGCTCCGCGGCTTCGGTTAGGATTCGAATCCAGGTTCGGTCCCGGCGTGGAACTTGACTATTGGCAGTTCGACGAAGGCTCCAATGTTTCAACCTTCACCTCCAATGGTCGCAACTCAGCTCAGCTGAGCTCTGGTTTGTTCGGGCCCAGTTCGCTCACAACACTGGAAGCCGTCAACGCTGGCGAAACCCTTTCAGCGGTTCATTCAATCGACATCGAAACCTTTAGCGCGATGTTTTTTAAGGAAATCAAGTTTCCGATTTCACGGCTCAACGGAATGTTTGGTTTCCAGTATGCCAGCATTTTCCAAGAACTCGACGCCGAGTTAACCGATGCCGGTGGCAGTGTGATTGGATCGGTCCGGTCAACTTCCGATCTGCGAGCCTACGGTCCCAAGTTTAAATTCGAGTACTATCGGCCGGTCGGCCATACGAAACTCGAGTTCGTGACCGCATTCGGCGGCAGCCTGTTGTTTGGTGAGCGGGACCAAATTGTAACTAACGACCAAACTCCAGCGGTCAACCGTTTCGGAGCCGACGAGTTCGTGATAACCGGCGATTTTTACGGCGGCGTTCAATGGAAGAAACTAACCGCAGAAAACCGCGGCTACTACGTTCGGCTTGGGGTCACCCACCAATCATGGATCGGCGGCGGTTCAGCCGTGAGTGGTCAAGACAACTTCGGCCTCCGCGGATTCGCCTTTGAAGTTGGCGTGAATCGTTAGTGCTTTGCGACGACTAAAACTTTGGTTGTCGGCAGAGTAAGCACGATGTTCCAGGCGACTTTGGCAATCAGGCAACCGAGAATCAAGGCGTAGCGAAGCACGCGTATGCCCAACGATTCTATTGAGACTTAAGTGATCGCTCGATGGGACTCGGATTTTGCTTCGGCCGAAGTTTGTTGTTTACCCGCGTTTCTTTGCAGGCCATACTTGGCAATCGTGTACAGGATTTTGTAGCCAGCTCGCATGCTCCCCGTGATCGTTCCGCTGATTTTGCTGACACCGACGCGGCAGCGATACGGAACAGGAATCTCGACAGTTCTCAAATTAGCCCGAGCCGCTTTGATTTGCATCTCGATCGTCCAGCCAAAATTTTCGTCCTGCATCCCAAGTGAACACAACGATGGATAATCGATCGCACGAAACGGGCCCAAGTCGGTATATTTGATTCCAAACATCCAACGCATTAGAAAACAAGCCAGCTTGTTGCCGTAAATGCTCTGCCATGGCATCGCCCCAGGTTCACGCTCGCCCAGTAATCGCGAGCCCAGCACGAAATCGGCCTCGTCAGCAAAAATGGGCTCGACCAGTTGCGTCAAATACTCGGGATGCTCGCTATAGTCGGCGTCCAAGAAAACAACAACCTTCGGCGGTTCCTCTCCCGCCTCAATCCGCTCACGAATCGTCGCCAAACCTTTCAGGCAAGCCGAACCGTAACCGCGTTGTCGCTCAAGCGTGACAATGGCACCGAGTTTTTCGGCGATTGAAGCCGTGCTATCGGTCGAGTCATTGTTCGCAACGATCACGTTGCGAACCTGCGGGAGATCCCCCAGTACCAACGGCAGCGACTTTTCCTCATTGAACGCCGGAATCACCACGTCCACCGAAGTCTTGATTTGTGTAGAGCTAGACTCCCCCTGTTTTGTTGGTTGGGTTTCCATCTAACAATCCTCACTTCAGGTGCACCGGGCAGTAGAGCGTCAAAGCCAACCCAAGGCGGGGTGGCAGTAATCGACATCGCAAATATACCCAAAGATGCCAAACGAGGCATCGCGAGTTTGCGCGTCGTGATAAGGTTCCAAATAAAAGTTAACGCTTCTGATAATTTGATTGGTCGTTTCTCGAGGCTCCCACGCCAAGCTACCGTAGGCGGCCTCTTCCGGGGAGAAAGCAATCAATCAATTCGGTGAAGGACCTAAAAGTTAGAGTGGCAATTTTTTCAACGCCGGTTGGCTGCTAAGGCAGCGATTAAGTTTCGAAGAATCGTTCTTCCGGCTCAGGCCAGAGATCGAAGGTTGTACAGCTGGAGCGGGGAGTGCTTCTGCCCATCAGAGAATCAACGGACCGGCCGCTAATTGGTGCTACGCTCGGCTTTCTAGCTGCCGGGGCATTGGCCCTTTGGATGCATCTTTCAATGCTGCCCCAGGCCTGCGGGAACTTTCAATTCCTTTGGCTGGGGTAGAAAAACGACGATGTCCTTGTCGGCTATTACTATGCCGAAAGAACCAAGTTGGTAGATGGGCGGTGCGGAGCAACCGTCGCTAAAACATGCGAGGGATCGCCGCGAGGCCGCCGATTTTTTAATACTGCACGCGGTGCTTAGCGTGAAGAGGAGCCCGAAGATACCGGAGCTGAACGAGAGTCCGAACCGGCGGGTTGCTGGTAAGAAGGGTATTCGCGAGTTTGCGATCCTGCGGCAGTTCCCGGTGACGACTGGCCGGCAGAACGGCAGCCCATCGCAGATAGACAGCAAAGACCGACTAGAAACAACGAACCTACAAAAAAACTTCTCATCTCAATTACCTTCCTTAGAACTTTGAGAACCGATCAAGCGATAATGCTGTCGGAATACTACAAACTAAAAATCACGAAAACTCTCATTGCAAAATTTCCATGTCATGTGACGTGCAATTTTGAAAGCTCGCTAACTTAATAAACGGCGAAACCAAGTCGCACGTAAGATTACGCAGACTTGGACGACGCCGAATCGTATTTATTACTTGTGATTATTAATTATTAATAACCGCCGCATCCGCAAGAGCGACCACGCGAATAAACCGGTGCTCCGCAGGATGGAGTCGAGTAAACCGAAGCTGGGCGGTATACGGTCGGAGCAGGTCGGTAAACCGGCGCTGACTGATAAACTGGCGCCGACTGGTAAACCGGTGCTGATTGGTAAGCAGGAGCAGAAATTGGTGCTGCGAAAGAAGGGGCAACTCCGCCATTGCAAGATGGGCAACTAGAAGTTGCTGGCTGTCCAAAGCTTTGAACGGGCGTCGCAACTGGAGATTGGTATGTCGATGTTGGGGCGAACGATTGAGCTGGAGCAGCGAACGATTGGGCAGGTGCGAAGCTTGGAGCGGCTGCTCGCAAGCCAGAACCAGCAGGCGCAACGGCTCGTGAGCCAGATTGAGCGTTAGCAGTGCCCGTAAAGAAAGCGGCGCAAGCACATAAGCCGAGCATTACGGAAGTTTTGGTCAAAGACAATTGAAACATAGGGTGGATCCTAATTAGAGGGTGGAGGGGCACCAGTAGCGGAAACGCTTGGTTGGCTTCCTCGGAGATTGTGAGGTTAAAGACGTCACGCGAAAAGCTTTCTTACGTAAATTATTAGATGTTTGGGGGGGAGCGATCGTTCAGGCTTAGCCAATGAAATACTCACATCGTTAAGGCAAAGGTTTTTCTACCGCGGCTCACTGCGGATTTATCTTGCAGTGTCCGAGTGGAGCTGTGCAGATCCGTGACTAAAAGAAATCGCAACCCAGTTGGAGAACTAGTTGATCGGCTAGATAGCTGCTGGGAGATTGTGAATGTTTTGGCCGATTGGGCGTTTGGCCGATTAGGCGATAGCCCAGCGGTTCAGTTCGGTGAGCGAATACGCTGGAATAAGTTCACAGTTGCTCAACGGCCAGCTGCTTGGCAGGTTGGCGTCGGCAGATAACCATCTCCACGCGTTTTGAGTTGTGGCATGTTTCGCAGAGGCGAGTCCCTCTTCCTTCTTTCCCTTCTCGCTTAGCGCGCATGAAAAAACCCGCTGGCGATCCTGGCTAGAATCCCGCAGCGGGTTTTAACTATCAATAGGTAGATATGTCGATCGAACGACTAACCTCTTGTGTTGTTTGTTCCAATTGCAGTGTAAACACTGCAAACAAACAACCATTATAAGATCATGCCCACGGATAGGTTACTTCTGAAACAGGATTCCGAGGAATCGAGCTTCGTATGAAGTACCGACGGACAATGAAGTCCGCCAGCTATTCTGTCGCCAGAACAGCCTAATAAAATCCTTAGAAAGGAGGTGATCCAGCCGCAGGTTCCCCTACGGCTACCTTGTTACGACTTAGTCCCAATCATCGAGTTGACCTTCGGCGCTAGCCTCCGTAAACGGTTGGCATTGCGACTTCGGGCCCCCCCAACTTTCGTGGCTTGACGGGCGGTGTGTACAAGGCTCAGGAACACATTCACCGTAGTATGCTGACCTACGATTACTAGCGATTCCGGCTTCATGCAGGCGAATTTCAGCCTGCAATCCGAACTGAGCAACGTTTTATGCGGTTTGCGTGACCTCGCGGTTTAGCGTCGCTTTGTACGTTGCATTGTAGGACGTGTGCAGCCCTAGGCATAAAGGCCATGAGGACTTGACGTCATCCCCACCTTCCTCCGGTTTAACACCGGCAGTCTCCTTAGAGTCCCCACCATTACGTGCTGGCAACTAAGGACAAGGGTTTCGCTCGTTAAGGGACTTAACCCGACATCTCACGACACGAGCTGACGACAGCCATGCAGCACCTACGCAAGAGTTCCCCGAAGGGCACTTTCTGCTTTCACAGACGTTCTCAAGCATGTTAAGCCTAGGTAAGGTTCTTCGCGTATCCTCGAATTAAGCCACATCCTCCACCGCTTGTGTGAGCCCCCGTCAATTCCTTTGAGTTTCAGCCTTGCGACCATACTCCCCAGGCGCTGTACTTAACACTTTCGCTACGTCCGAGAAACTGTGGGAGGCCCCACGGACTAGTACAGATCGTTTACAGCTAGGACTACCGGGGTATCTAATCCCGTTCGCTCCCCTAGCTTTCGTGCCTCAGCGTCAGAAAGATCCCAGAGAGCCGCTTTCGCCACCGGTGTTCCTGATGATATCAACGCATTTCACCGCTCCACCATCAGTTCCGCTCTCCTCTGATCCCCTCAAGGCTTATGGTTTCAAACGCAATTCCACGGTTGAGCCGTGGGCTTTCACATCTGACCTATAAACCCGCCTACGCACCCTTTAAGCCCAGTGATTCCGAATAACGTTTGCACAGTTCGTATTACCGCGGCTGCTGGCACGAACTTAGCCTGTGCTTCCTCCTAGGATCGGTCAAAATTTCCTCCCCTACGACAGATGTTTACAACCCGAGGGCCTTCGTCCATCACGCGGCGTCGCTCCGTCAGGCTTTCGCCCATTGCGGAAGATTCTCGACTGCAGCCACCCGTAGGTGTCTGGGCAGTATCTCAGTCCCAGTGAGACGGGCCATGCTCTCACACCCGCTAACCATCTTTGGCTTGGTAGGCTCTTACCCCACCAACTACCTAATAGTAAGCAGACCGCTCCAAGGGCAATAAATCTTTGGTCCGGAGACATTATTCGGTATTACTCACGCTTTCGCATGGCTATCCCGAACCCTTGGGCACGTATCTACTCGTTACTCTCCCTTTCGCCGCTGTCCAATTTAAAAATCAACCGAAGTATCTTTTTAAATCTTCTCGCTCGACTTGCATGCCTAATCCACGCCGCCAACGTTCATTCTGAGCCAGGATCAAACCCTTCAATTATATGCTTGCTATGAAACCGAAGTCTCATAGACGACTAACTAGGTTAGTAACGACTGCCGAAGCAACCGAGCCAATTGATAAAGTTCGTGCTACCCTTTTACAGGTAACCGACCAGTTTAGTTTGACCGGGCCAAGTGGCTGGAATAAATGCCACTCAGCTTGGTTCACATGATCTTATAATTTGAAAAATCAAAGTCAGATAAATCTGACCAGGAATTTAACAAGAGGTTATCTACCAAATTGTCAAAGAACAAATGTCTCAAACAAACAAAGC
>JALZWN010000129.1 GCA_023300235.1 Mariniblastus sp. | reverse complement strand
GTTTGCTGCGATTGGGTCATCGCAACCGTTATCGTGCCAGTGCGCGTACGACATGCTCGATGAATGCGTTGCCGAATGTGACAGCAGGCATTCGTTTCTTCGGCAAGTTTATATCGCCTTCGATGGTGTCGCCCGAACCGACGCTTTGTGATTTTTGCGAATCGCATCTCGCCTTTAGGCAACGAGCCCGTTTCTTCAATCCGTGGAACTTGGCTTTGCTTTTGATTTTAGTCACTTCCGAATGGAATGCGGAATTCTTTTTGAACCCAATGGTGAGTGGTTTCGAACTGCGAAGTTTACCTGCTTGGCGGGCGATGGGACTGACTGGTTCCGAGGGGATGATTTCCATGCTCGCCCTGTGCGACGGACGCGCCGAAATGGCAACACGCTTGATTTAGATGGGCAAGGATGTCACAATTGCAAAGAACGCCGAATTGGTAATTCCTGTTCGGCACGCGGAAGCCCAGAGAATTGGGAGTTGCCGTCAAGAAATGGCCCGATAACAAGGCGATGGACCCAAATCGCATTTGCCGCGGTCTTTAATGTTTAGTTTGTTTGCTGCGACTGGGTCATCGCGACCGTTATCCCGCTTAAACAGGCGTTAACAAATGAACGACGCCACAATTCTGATTTTGCCGGGACTCGATGGCACAGACTTGATGCTTGGCAAATTTCGCGAACTATGCGCCGAAAACAATCGAGTCGTTGTGGGGGCTCTGCCAGCGGATGCAGTGGCAGGCTACACCGAATTGGCTGACCACTTTTCGGCGATCGTTGCCGATCTTGCTACCTGTCACATCATTGCTGAATCATTCTCGGGGCCGATTGGTGTTTTGCTTGCCCACCGCTACCCAGAGATCGTTAATCGCTTGACACTTGTTGCGAGTTTTGTGACGTCTCCCGTTCCGTTCGTCGCAAATGCATTGCCTTGGTCGGCAATATTTCGTTTACCCATGCCAGCGATCATTGCTCGGTATTTCTTTGTCGGCCAACGCGAATCAGTTATACCTTTTTTGAAATCTGCTATTCGCCAAAATACGCCTACAATCTTGCGTCATCGCCTGCGTTTGGTTCAGGATGTTGATGTCTCAAACCATTATTCAGAATTGAAATGCCAGTTGTCGTATATTCGGGCAAAGAATGACAGGCTTGTACCGAGACGCTGTATGGATAAAATGATCGCATTAAACGCGAAGACGACTGTTCATGAAATTATTGGGCCGCACTTAATTCTTGAGACAGAGCCCGAAAACTCATGGCAAACAATCGCGGGATAACAATGTGATGCACACGAAGCCGGGCTTGCGTGTGCTTTTTTCTGCTTGCAGGATTTCCGTTCCGGCTCGGTGATCACTGCCGTTATCCCGCTCAGGAGCTCGTTGAAGTTTATGCGTGTCTCAATCCTGTGGCTGCTCACTCTAACAGCACTGATCGCGAGCCTAATCGTTAACGTTATAAGTGCGTTTAGTTCAATTCGTTCATTGGCAATTTTTGTGGTATTAGCAACTTTCATCATCATCTTCTGTACTGCTTCTGGATCATTTACTTTAGTTACTAAACCATAAAGGCTTAAAACCTCTTGATTGCACAATAGTGAAATGTAATGTTCTTCCTTTACCGTTCGTGGCGTAATGGGCGTATTTTCTTTTGGTGTTATTTTAAAATGCCAGTGAACATAAGCGATACCATTAGGGGTAGTGCCTGGTTTAGAAATCACTTCAATTTTCTTTCCCGACTTCTCTTCTATATATTTCGATTCAAAAGATACGAAATTTTTCAGAATTTCTTGATCATCTTTTACGGATAAGTCAGTTTTCTGAAATAAATCAACCGGAGTGTTCAATAATTGCAAAAAATACCGATCAACTACATAAATAATATCTTGAGTAGATGCGCGAGGATACACATCGGGCCCAGTAATATCTACAGTATAGAAGCTTTCCTTACCATTAAAAACTTGCGTGTATCCACTAGACCAGTTGATATTCCCACTGCGGTAATTGAGGTCTTCTATAAGTGCTCCTTGGTCGTACGTTTGTTGTTCTAATAGGATTCCTTTTTTAGAATAGGTTTTAAAAATACCGTTCTTTTTACCCATAGAATAGGTGCCAGTGATAGATACGGTTCCATTGGTAAACCATTCTGTAAAGTCACCATTTTCTAATCCCTCTTTAAAAAGACCTTCCAGTCGTTTGTTGCCGTTAAAATGCCAAGTTTTGACTAGTCCACTGGCCTTACCATTTTTATAAGGAATCATTCGTTCTTTGATACCATTATTAAACCACCAAGTGTGATCACCTTCTTCAATGGCCTGATTAAAATTACCTTCCGATTGTTTGCGACCGTTTTTGTACCATTCCGTTACCACACCATCTACGACACCGTTGACATAGGTCGCTTCTAGTTTCTTTTTTCCAGACTCGTACCATCGTTTTTCCATGCCTTGAGGAGTTCCCATGATATATTCTAATTGAGCAATTTTTTCTCCGTTCATGGCCCATTCTTCT
>JALZWN010000128.1 GCA_023300235.1 Mariniblastus sp. | reverse complement strand
AAAAGCAATGTCTTGTTGACCTCGCAAACCCAGCCATCGCACTAAGAACCTCACGAATCGTTACGAAGACATAAACTTCATTCCGGAAAATTCGTGTATCGCCGCGAAAAAACAAATTTGAACGTAAGACCTTAGCCACCGAGACGCTCTAACGCCCGAATCCCCCAAATTGACGTTTCCCAAGCGGTTTACGCTCAAATCTTAGGTTCTACTTCTATTTTAGTGGACTTCGGATTGTAAGGAGAACGTAAAGCTGGCTTATTCGCGGTAAAAAGCTATGGACAATTTCGCTCAGGTTACGAAAAATGTATTTATGCGGTAAAACGCTATGCAGAACGAAACGATTTAAGCTTGGATTCAAAACCAACCACCAGGCGAATCCAAACCTTTTAATCCAAATACGGAGACTTGATACAGATGAGCGTGAAGGTAACAGAAAAAGCGGCCAAGGAAGTACAACGTTTTATCACTGAAGGCGACTATGAAGAAAACGCAGTCTTGCGTATCTCCGTCGCTGGAGGAGGTTGCTCAGGGTTCAACTACGGTTTGAACATCGCCAGCGACTTCGATGAAACAAAAGACAACTCAACCATGCAACACGGTGTCAAAGTGGTTGTCGACAAAAAGAGCGATCTGTTCTTGGACGGCACTACGGTAGATTACTACGATGGCATCGAGCAACGTGGTTTTCAATTCCACAACCCAAATGCCAAAAAGACTTGCGGTTGCGGAAACAGCTTCAGCACTTAAGAGCCAGCTCTTGAGAATAAACATGGGTGATTCAATCACCCAAAGATTAAATAAAAAAACGGTCGTCGGTGAAAATCGACGGCCGTTTTTTTCTTCGAATATCAAATTCAAACTGTAACCTTGTAGAAAAGTAACATGCCAAATTTTGAGACAGAAACAACACTCGTCAATTTTTCACTGGGCTACCTCAAAACAATCGTCGCCGACTTCACGGATGACGACCTGACCGTGTTGACGGAATCAACTGGCAAGACGCCTCAGTGGATACTAGGCCACCTGCGCACCGTGGCTGAACTCGGCCACAAAATGTTGGGGGCTCAGCCCGCATGTGATGACAGCTGGTTCGCTGGCTATGGCCCTGGAAGCCAACCAGGCGATGCCAATGCACCAACCTTCACACTCTCGCAGATCGTTGACGACATCCAAGACGGTTATACACGGCTGCTGAAACTCACCAAAGAGGCACCCCAAGAAACGCTCGACCAGAATCATGGCTTCACACCGCTGGAACCCGCGATCATGAGCAAGCAAGACTTGATGTCTCATTTATTGACAACGCACATCTCCTATCACCTCGCTCAACTGTCGGCATGCCGTCAAGCGAAAGGGCTCGCCCCAGTCTTTTAAGACGCCTTATGCCAAACTGTGCTCGCGGTGTTGTTGATGACAACACCGCGTCTTCTTCTGGAGCTTTAGTGACCGAGTTTAACGACGATCCGGTAGGCGGAGGCGGCAGCGCCAATTCCAACCACACCGCCCACAAAAATTTAGTTAATCGGAATGAACTTCAGGCCTTTGACGTCGACTTGCTTCCAAGCGTGAGGGTGCCCCGCACGAAGCCTGACTTTCGTCGTCTCCGCATTGGGGAAATAAACTTCTCCCAGATTGTACGTTTGAAAGTTTTTCAAATCGCCGGTTACTGGCACCGGCCCGTGAAGGCCCTTCGCAGATTTGGCGCTGAAGTTCAGCACCACGATCGATCCGGGCTTGGCACAAGAGGTCGTTAGCTGGACCTTGTATTTACCTGGACTATCGAGGCCGAGGTCCCAGCTGATGCCGTCTTTCGGATTCGCCCAACCGGTGATCGCATCACCGTCGACCTTAAGCCCCGCCGTGAGCGTCGCTTTATCGACGGCGAATTCCAGCGTACCCGGTACAACATTCGCCGCATTGCCAGCAAGGGCAGGGGCAAACAGTGGCCCCGCGGCGGGCGCGTCCAGAGTTAGCTTTACGATGCTAACGTGATCGTCTACCGCTTCCTTCGGTAGACTGACCGAGACCGTGCGTTCACCTTGCTCAAAAGGAACCGCAATCCCATCGATCGTTTCAGCTTTTAGCACCGTTTGCGGGATCCGGTTGAGCAAGATTTCTTTGTTCTCAAACAGATGCAGGTAGACAACGTTTTCTTTTTCTTTGTAAGTCGATCCGCCCCAGTCCCCGTTGATCCATGGGCCGCCGCGAGTTCCATAAATCGCTTCACCGTTCTTCTTCATCCAAGGACCGATGCCCTCGAGGATCGCTTTTTCTTCCGGCTTCAAACTCCCATCCGGCAGCGGCGCCAGATTCAGTAGCATGTTGCCGTCACCCGTTACACACGAAGACAACAGCTTGAGCGTTTCATCCAGAGAACGCGTCACCCCATCGGGGCGGTACGACCAACCGCCGTGATCAGGTGTTGGCGATAGAATCATGCACGACTCCCATGGGCGGCCGTGTTGGTACGCTCCCATTCGGTTCTCTGGCGTATCATAGTCACCAAAAACAAGTGACTCATACTCCTTCGGCACGTCCTTGATCCCTCGTACCGCGCGGTTGTTAACCAACAAGTTCGAATTCTTCGCGTACATCTTTTCGTACAAACGCGGAATCGTGTACTGATCCCAGTCACCAAAACAGTGATCGAACCACATGATGTCAACCGGTCCATAATCAGTCAGAAGCTCTTCCACCTGATTTTCGTAGTAGTCGTTGTAAGCCTGGTTGTCGCCTTTGAGATACTCCGGATGAGTCCAATCGCGCGTGCTGTAATACCAACCCAGCTTAAGGCCGTGCTTCTTGGTCGCCGCCGCTACTTCCTTGCAAATATCTTTATCGTAAGGTGCATCGGCAATGCTGTACTTCTGAGGATAATCGGCTCCAGCGGGAAAGTGATTTTGCTTGGTCTCCCAAAGACTAAAACCATCGTGGTGCTTCGTCACAAACACGATGTATTCCATCCCGGCGCCTTTAGCCAGCGAAAGCAAACCGTCCGCGTCAAACTCCGTCGGATTGAATTCTTTGTAGAGATTCATGTAACGCTCACGCGGAACCTTCTGATGCTTGGCTCCGCCCTCGATCCGGTCTTGCATCCCCCAGCTAATTTCTTGTCCGCTGATCGACGCCGGCCCCCAGTGAATGAACAGCCCAAACTTCGCATCGCGAAACCACTTAATCCGCGATGTTTCGGCTTGCTCAGTTTCCTTTAGCTGAGGCACAACGACAGCATCATCTGTTTTAACCAACATCAAACAGCTCAACAGCATGACCACCAAATATCGCATCGATCCAACTCCAGACAATCGTGTTTCAAATCCCGACCAGCCAACGGCACGCCGTGTGAACAAAGCATAAAGCCATCTTGAAAAACATCAAGCTTGCTGCACGGCTTGCATTCGACGATGCCTCTAAAGGCGGATCAGAGTATCCGAAAGCTCTCGTGACCTAAGCCTAAGGTTACTTAGCGGGCCACATGTGCGAACCGTTGACCAACTCATGGTAGTGCGTCTCAAGACGTTGCTTTCATTCAGCCAGCTTTTCCGGATTCGAAGCAGACAAATCATTGCGCTCGCTTACGTTATCGGTGATCTTGAAGATTTGAAAATCGAATAGCTTCGCCACCTTTACTTTTGCTCCTTCAGCAGTGGTCACCGTGACATGCCCTTCCATGTCAAGTTTGGCAAGCGGATGCCCGAAACACTCAAGATCGCCGTAACCAAGATCGTCGCAACGAATCACAACAATGTTCGGCTTGTCCGTCGCCGCGGTTTTCCCTGGCTTGCGAGCAAACCGCGACGGCGGCTGACAACATCCAGAGAATATGTTTCGTTTTGATCATTTCGTTTTGATCATTTCGTTTTCAAAGCATCGGTAACTTATTTTTTGCAGGGCAGTGGTTTGCCGCCACTACTGCCCCGTCGTCTCAGTGACACGAAGATCGTCGAGCGTTGCTAAGAGATCACGGCCAGTGACTGTCGTTAGCTCGCTACGGATGGCGGTATTGTTTTGTAGCTGCGGCAATCAGATGGTTTCTTTCGCCTACGTCGAAGTTCAAGTGAAACAGCTGTTTCGCGTAACCTCGGTCTGTCCCTGCCGCGTTGCTGATGCTGAAATTATCCGCGTCCCAAGACGTACCGTCTCCACCGCCAGTGGAGTCGATCAACTTCCAGCCATCCATGGTCTTGAGGCGTGCCGAGCACAAGCACCGATCGAACCTAAACTTCCGCGAGCAGATTCGTGTTCAGCACTCAGCCAAATCAATTGACCTGAATTTTGCTGCGTTGGTAAAAAAATGGTTTACGCAATCGAACCAGAAGGTAAAGTTACCGCCGAAAGCTTCGCAGCTTCCAGTTTCGGCAAGCCGCGAATGTAACGTTGTCTGGTTTCGAAATTAAAGGATTGTGGATGCGAACTAGGAATTTTGTTTTAATTGCGTCGATTTTCATTACCGCGATGGTCGCCTCTTCGGCAGAAGCACAACGTGTTCAACGCCAGTTGTTCAATAGTACACAAGTTTTCCAACGGAACGCTCTTGCCTGGAGCCACACGGAATTCGCTACCGCGCCTTCTGCCTACAGCACCAACAGCGAACGATATCCGTACGTGATTGCTCGTCCGGAAGACCGCCAGTGGATCCGCGAGACGCCGATCGAGATGCGTCCCAACCGGCCGATGCATTTTTGGGGAAACAGCCGACGACGAACATTCCGGTAGCCGGATTGGATTCTAGCCTATCGGTGGAATAGCCTTCCAGCCAACGCACCTCATTGAATTTAGCGATTCTCCTTGAGCTCCCGAATCAAATAATCCGAGGCCGTCTGATCCTTCAATCCGGTCGCACCGGGATACATCACATCACAGGAAATCCCCAGTTTTTTACAGCGCCGCTGCAAACCGATCCCAAAGTTCGCACTGTGCGTCGGATCTTTCAACGACTTCCCCATGGCTGGTTTCGCACTAAAAGACAAGTACACCGGCGGGTCATCCTTGCTGGCCAACGAGTACGGCGAGTACTCGTCAATCAACGCCAAATACTTGTCTCGATTGGCCAGAAACGTTCCGAACTGCTTGGAATCCAGCCCAAAGGCATGAGCACCGTAGCCCGAGTTGGGCATCCATTTTTTCATGAGTTTTGGATCCAACGTCGTTTGCGGTGCGGTCGCCGCAGCGCAAAAAAGTCGCGAGGATTCACGCAGCACCGGATCTTGATTGTCGGCATCGGCCAAGTCATCGTGATACGCCAACCAAAGCGAAGAACACCCGCCAGCTGAACCACCTGTAGCCCCAATGCGTTTTGGGTCAACATTGAACCGTTTGGCTTGACTGCGAAAAAACTGAACAGCGCGAGCCGAATCGACCATCGGGCCTTTTACTGGCGGCTGTACGTTATCCAAATACTTAAACAACCGATAGCTGATCGCAGCCACCGAGACTCCGGAATCTACCAACTTGGCAACATCCGCATACTTGTGAACGTCCTCTCTTCTACCGCGTCTCCAACCACCACCGTGAATCACCACGACCAGCGGAGTCGGCGAGTCAGACGGTGCTTGCCAGAAATCAAAAACATGACGCAGATGCGGTCCATACTTCAGCTTGCTTTGAGTCGGTGCCGGAACACTTTCGTCGTAAAGGCTATTTTTCTCCTTTTTGGGGACGCCAAAGAACGAAATCTCTCCCACTGCCGCCGCATTCCGAGTGTAACCAGAAACGCCGACTAGTTTAAAATAACGAGCCGTCACCATTTCGATCGGGAAACTCTGCGGCCTATCAGTGTGTTTGAGTTTACCTTTGATCGCCGGTTCCCCCCATGCCTTTCCATCGGTCGACAAATACAGCCGGAATTTTTTGATCCGCGGATCGCTTCCATCCTGGCGAGCAACATACTCGATAGTATGCAGGACTGATTCCTTGCCCATGTCCACCACCACCTCGTGCGGAAACGGTGGCTCTTTCGCTCGGAATTCCGTATGCCAAAACGTATTATCGTCGCCATCAATGGCAAGTTTTGCTTCGTAGCCTTTGGCTTCGCTGTCCGCCGAGACCACTTTCCAGTCACTTTTGTTCAACGCCACTGGCACTGTCGCTGGATCGGGCATTTCCAGAACCACCATTTTTTGAAATCGCCATACACTCATTTTTTTGTATCGTTTACCACTGGCAATCCGAGAAGTGAAGTCCTGGATGTTGTTCACGGCTTCATCGTCGATCTTCAATACAACATCATCGTCTTGAAGCTTCACCACCGAGAACATCCCCTGCGTCAAACTCTTGACGATCTTGGCACCTTTGTAATCCGGCAGACCAGCGACTGATTTTTCATTGTCGTTTTCAATATTTTTGATCACCCCGCCCATGTAATCCACGCCCACGATTAGTTCGTCCGGCGTCAGTTCGATCTCGGTGAAATCTGGTTTCTTTGCGATCGCTTTGAGCGACGGCTTCTGCACGCCGAACTGGTCCATCGGAAAGTTCTTCCAACCGATCGCTTTGGCCAACTCCATATTCCCGACGGTGTAGTCACCGTTGGCTGGATCGGCAAACTCTGGGTCGCCGTAAACGCTGTTTTTGTCGGTGCGGTATCCTGACTGAGCTTTTTCAAGCGAATTTTTTTGAAAAAACAAATTTCGATCGATCTCTTTGCCCCAGTTTCTCATTCCGACCGGGAAGTAGCCATGGGTCGAAATATTACCGGTGATGACGTCATCACTTCCCTTTAGCCACACATGTAAATTCATTGAGTTATTGATGTTCACGTTGTTATAGACATTACGCAACATCCCATCGCGCAGCTTGATCCCGCCACTCAAACAAACGTTATTGTAGATCTCGTACCACGCCGAACCATCATCCAAGTCGATATCCCAACCGTGATCACATCGCCAGCGGTTGTTGCGAATCACAATCTTGTCCAGCATATCGATCTTCACCAAATCGTAACCGTGTTTGGCCACACGATCGCCCGCGACACCGCGGTTTTTGGTGTAGTAGCGGTCACGTCCCCAGCTATTAAACGCACCGTGATCGTGAGTTTCTTGAACCGTCAAAAACACATCGTTGTATTCCAACAGGTGCCCGCCCCACTTGCCTTCGCTAATGTTAATCCCCGCTCGCGGCACGTCATAAATGCTGTTACGACGAACGGTGATGTAAGCGGCCAAGCTAATGTGCACGCCGGCGGTTTGTTTTTCAAAGTTACCGATGTTGTAGATCAAATTATTGTCAACGAGGCACCGCTGCGGATAATTATTATTGGCCGGCCCCGGAGTGAAGTCCATTTTAGCCAGATCCGGGGCTTCATTGATGTTGTAATTCTCTTCGCGGGCCGTTGCGATGTCACCCACAAAACAAACGCCACTGGCGCCGCAATTGAAGATGTGGCAACCCTCGACCAAGCCGTTCTTGTTGTACAAATTAAAGAACACCGCGTTACCACCCAAGTCACTCAACTCGCAATTTTTCAACGAGCAGTTTTCGGTGCCTTCGAAATGCACCACACCACCGCGGTAGATCGTCCAGTCGCTCCGCAGCAAACGCACGGCTGTTTTCATAAACGTGCGAATCGTGCGTTTAAGCGTCAAACCCTCGATCAAAACGTGCTTGACCGGTGACTTCTCGGTTCCCTTGAACACAAACAACTGCTCCAGCGCCGCAACTTCGACTTCGGCTTTTTTCAAATCCACACCCGGGGCAGGGGAGACGTAAAGTTCGGACGTGTTACGGTTGAGATACCACTCGTTGGCCGTGTCTAGCTCTTCAAAAATGTTTTCAACGAACCGATGTTTATTGTGCTTGCCGTTACCGCGGTTATTCTGAGTCCCGCCAACCATCGTGACTTCGTTTTTGTTTTTCTTGCCAGTGATCTGGTAGTGGATCCCGCCCCAACGAGACGGATGCATCGCGTGGAAGTAACCGTAGGTCGGGTCGTGCCAAGTCGCGATGCGTTCGGGCGAAAGACAATCCTCAGCGACACCGTTGAATGCAGGCGCATCGTCGGTGTAGTTTGGATAGCGAGCGAGCACCTGTTGTTGCCCGTTGATAAACAGCGTCTCGAACACCAAGCCCTTAGGGACTTTGGTTTTGAAAACATTGTCGCCGCTTTTCTCCCACTTCAGCCCATCAAGCTTGACGCCGCCGAGCACCAACGGAACCTCGTCCTGGTACGCTTTGTAAGCAACCGGGCCTGCTTCAGTGCCACTGTCTGCGGGAGTGAAAACCACCGGCTCACTCAGATAGTACTTCCCACCTCGCAGATAAACCGT
>JALZWN010000127.1 GCA_023300235.1 Mariniblastus sp. | reverse complement strand
TGTCAACCGAGCGGTGGTTTTCCATCGTCAACTCGATTTGACGACGTTGGTATCTAAAGAGCTGAACGCTCGTATGGCCGCTACCCAAACGAATATGAAGTAACCGGTTGCGGCTGAACCAATGCAAGTGCTGGCCAGGGGGGAATAAGTTCAACGAATTAGGAAGTCCCATATCAATGGTAGACCGACGCGTCAGCAAGGAACCCATCGTCGCCTTTCACTCCGTGAAAGTAGCGCTACCTTCGGTGGACGCTCATAAAGCGGCTGGCTCAGAATAAACATTCGTTGCTTAGGCCGGTTTTTTTAGGCCGGCGTTTATCCAAAGAACAGCACAGGAATGACTGGATAAGAGGTTTGTCGAATGCACCGTAGCTTGGTGGAAATGCGGTCCTGATTGTTCGCCCATGCAAACGCTTCTTTCACGGAGTGAAGGCGACTATCTCCGCATGACTAGATCAACCGACCCGTTAGCGAGGAAACCGTGAAAATCGCTTGAAGTACTGGCTGCGGAACATTGATGCGACATTTGTGTTAAAATAGTTGTCCACTTTAAGTATGGTGTGTAAAGAATCGAAACTCAATTTTTAAAACTTTTCATTCGGAGATCATTATGAAACGCTTTGTTTGGAACTTCTTACTAACGACAATCGTTTTTGCTTTTTCAAACGTTGTTTTCACAAACAGTCAGCTTTGCCTTGCTCAAGTCGAAATCGTCGATGGCGATGGCAAACGAATTAGCGGCGACGACATTCCTGCTGAAGTGACTGAGGAACGACCGGTAACGGGCGAGATCCCGCGAGCTAATCCACAGATTTTTGGCGGTGGCAATGGCAGTAGTATTATCATTCGCAAGTCGTTCAGTAGCGTCGATGAAAACGGCCAACGGAAAACGGAACAGAGCGGCAAGGCGATTGTGATTGGGCCCGATGGCCAGCGACAGGAGTTTGATCTGGGCGATCAAGACATGGGAATTCAAGTTCCAGGTTTTGGTGGGATGAAGATGCCGGGGGTCGAGCCAAACAAGAAGCCAGCAGCGGTCGTGTACTCGCTCGGCTGTCGATCCGGGAAGATTCATCCGGCGGTTGCAAGTCAGTTGGAGCTAGAGTCCGGTTTGATGGTGACTCAGGTGCCGCAGAATTCTGCTGCGGCTAAGGCGGGGGTTCAGAAGCACGACGTGTTGTTGTTTGCTGATGACAAACAGTTGGTCAGCCAAGCGGATTTGAACGCGGCGGTTCAGGCTGCCGGTGAAGCCGAGGCAAATGTTTCGCTGACGTTGGTTCGAGGCGGTAAAGAGGTAACGGTCGCGGTTAAGCCGGAGCAACAGCAGGTGTCTGCGTTCAATCGTGTCCAGGGTTTCCCCGGCGATTTGAAGTTAGACTTGTTGGACAATGGTATGTTTCAACAGCAGATGGAAGATCGGATGAGGCAGCAGTTGGAACGAATGCGGATGCAAATGCGTCAGTTCGAACGCTAGGGGTTCAGGAGTTTTTAGCGAAGGTAAAAAAGGTGTCTTCGCGCATTCAGTGGCAGAGTTTAACGACGAGCTGGAAGGTGGAGGCGGCAGCGCCAGTCCAAACCACGCCGGCCTCTAGAATTTCAGCCACTCTTAGAACCAGAACCGAAAGCACTGGTGATCGACACCTAGACTTTTGCCTCAAGCATCGCCCCGTCGCGTTCCATTGTTAGGCATAAGTGTTGTTGAATCATCTTAGGCGGTGGTGTTCAACTGAACGCCGTCGCCTTCCGGATCGCCGTTAAACTCAGCGCTGCCTTGGCAGCCAGGTACGTTGCCGGCCAAACCTTAACGCGAGCTTCCAATGTTCTTATTCATTTCTGGCGAATGCTGTAGCGTTTCCCTCATTGTCGATCTCGACCGAGATCAATTGAGGGTTTCAGCAAACCGGACAGTCTTGAACGAATTGCTGATAAGCTCCTTGGCTCAGGTCGACATCGATCGAAAACTCTTCGCCGCAGTGATCGCAAATGCATTGCGATCCGTCGGCGGAGTCGTCGTCGGTCTCATCGAATTCAAAATCGGATTCGTCTAAATACATCTTGCTTGCTCTGCTAGGACAATCGAGTTTTAGATCTTCTCAAGTGTTGCCACGAGGTACTTCCAAAACTTTTGCGTGCTAGAGATCGAAGCTCGCTCGTCCGGCGAATGGGCCCCGCGGATGGTCGGGCCAAAACTGATCATTTGCATGTCAGGATAGTTTTTGCCTAACAAACCGCATTCGAGCCCCGCATGGCAAGCGGCCACTTGCGGTTGGTCGTCGAACAATTCGACGTACAAGCTTTTCATTAACTGCACGATTTCTGAATCGGGTTTGGGTTCCCAGCCCGGATAGTCGCCGTCGATTTCAACGGTGGCTCCGGTGGTTTTCAAAATCGCGGCAATCGATCGAGCTAGCTGCTGCCGCTCGGTGTTGGCGCTGCTGCGAGCCAAACAATCGATGCTGAACTGCCCGTCACCGACGAGCACCCGAGCTAGGTTGTTGGAGGTTTGAACCAGTTCTGGAATGCTCGGACTCATTCGCTCGATGCCGCTGACCACGCCAAAGAGAGCCGCGAACAAACTGGTTTGGAGTGATTCGGAGATCGCGTTTGGTGATGAATCGACGGCTTGGCAAACGATTTCTAGGTTTGGATCGGTGGTTTGGTTTTCCGCGACGATGTTCGCGATTTCAGTTTTGAACCAGGCTTGATCGGCCAGCGAGGTTCCGTCGGGAACACCAACCACGGCGACGGATTCGCGTGGGATGGCGTTTCGCAACCCCCCACCGTCGATCGAGACCACTCGGCCTTGGTTGTTTTCTGCGGCCAGGGACAGCAGGCGATTCATGATTTTGTTCGCATTACCGCGTCCGCGATGGATGTCGATTCCGGAGTGCCCCCCCGTCAAACCGCGAACGGTAATCTGACAGCACTTGCAAGAATCAGGCAACGCATCGGGGGTGTAAGCTCCGGTGGCGACGATGTCCACTCCGCCGGCACAGCCGATGGTGATTTCGTCGTCTTCTTCGGTGTCCAAGTTCAGCAAGATTTGGCCGGTCAGTTGGCCAGCCTGAAGTTCCTTGGCGCCGGTCATGCCGGTTTCCTCGTCGATCGTGAAGAGGGCTTCGATTGCTGGGTGAGCGATGTTGGTCGAAGTCAGCACAGACATGATGGCGGCCACGCCCAAGCCATTGTCGGCGCCGAGTGTGGTGCCTTTGGCTTTGACCCAGTCGTCGTCGATTTGCATTTGAATGCCTTGCGAATCAAAATCGAATTCGGTGTCGGCATTCTTTTGGTGAACCATGTCCAGATGCGATTGCAGGACCACGGTCTTGGATTGTTCTTTGCCGGCGGTGGCTGGTTTGCGAATGATGACGTTGCCAGCGTGGTCGACACGGGTCTGGAGGTTTAGCGATTCGCCAAAGCACTTGATGAATTCGATGACGCGTTCTTCTTTTTTGGAAGGACGCGGTACGGCGTTTAGATCGCAGAAGTGATTCCAAACGGCGGACGGTTCGAGTTCGCGGATCGAAGCGTGATTGTTGTCGGTTGACATGGCACCAAAAAATGAGAGGCAACGATGCGACACGCAGATGGATCGATCCCAATTGCGAGTCGCGGAAATTGTTGTCCCATGGTAACCGTTGGAACGTCCAAGATGAAACGCTTAGTCGCTATTTTCTTTGTTTCTGGACAGGAGTCGTTTAATATCTTGGTCGCTGCAGGCCATGACCAACAATAACAGCGACGACAGAAACAGCATCGCCGTCCAAATAGCCGGGTGAACATTTTCTAGGATCGGCTTGGGAAATTGTGGTTGGTTGTTCATCATCGAAATGTCACGCCAGCCGTCGGTGGTGTAACGCCACGTTTCTTTGTCGAGTGCAGCGGTGGCGTTCAGGTCGCTATAGACGAAGTTTTCCTGAGCGGTCGAGACAAATTGGAACGGTGCTTTTTTGGTGGGCGAACTAGTTTCCGCGATCTCGCCTTGTGACGGCGCAGGCGATTTTTTCATCGGTTGCATGACCGCCGGTGGATGGGGTTCGCCGATGGTTGAATTGCTTGGCGGAAGGCTGGTGGCATCAAACCGCAGAAACGCGGCCGATAGAAACACGACGATGGCGAAGGCACCGAAAGCGAGACGCATCATGTCGGTGTTGTTTTTCTTGATGAAATTCGATTTGGTGATCGAGGTTTGCATTGTAAATCCAAACGGCCAAACGTCTAAACGGGGCGGAAATGTAGTAGCTGAGCGTTGAAGATTGCAAACTTGGTGCCGAAACGGTTCGAGGGTTGGTTCAGTGCAGGGCAGTTGACCGGATTGTCAGTGCTTTTGCGGGGATCCGGTTAAATAACCAATGGGTTTGATAGGTGCGGCTCCAAAGCATACGGGTGCAGATGTTGCCAAAAAGCAACGTTCAAGGAAGCGTTTTAGTGACATGTGGCAAAAAAAAGACATTCGGTTTGGGCAGTTCAAATCAGGGCATCGGCGGATGGATCTCAAAGACCGTGATAACTGGCCGTTGCCGAGGTTTTGGGCTTTGCATCGCACTGGTTTCGGATTGAAATACTTTGCTAACGCTTCCTTTTTTCACTGTAAATTCAATGCCTGAACGTGAACTCACCTTTGAACACGTCGATGACTCGCCGCCGATCAAAAATTTGATTGGCGAGTCGAAGTTGATGAAGCGTGTTTTTCAAATGACTCGGCTGTACGCCAAAAGTGCGGCGTCGGTTTTGATTTTGGGAGAAACTGGAACTGGAAAAGAACTGATTGCCAAGTCGTTGCATAATTTGAGCGATCGCAAAGACGGACCGTTTGTGAAGTTCAATTGCGGTGCGTTGACGGACACGCTGCTGGAGAGCGAGTTGTTTGGCCACGTGAAGGGATCGTTTACCGACGCGTTTCAAGACCGAACCGGGCGTTTTGAAGCGGCCGATGGCGGCACGATTTTTTTGGATGAAGTCAACTCGATGTCCTCCACGCTGCAAGTAAAGTTGTTGCGAGTGTTGCAGGAGCAAGAGTTTGAACGAGTCGGTGATTCGGAAACCGTCAAAATCGACGTCCGTGTAATCGCGGCGAGTAATTGTGATTTGAGCCAAGAAGTGCTGGACAATCATTTTCGCGAAGACTTGTACTGGCGTTTAAATGTTTTGCCGATCCATTTGCCACCGCTTCGTCGTCGGCCCGAAGACATTGAGGATCTGGTGCGACATTTTCTTAAGCACTACTCGCGAGTCAATAAAAAAAGTGTCACGAAGATTCATCCCGAGGCGATGAAGACGTTGATCGGATACCCGTTCCCAGGCAACGTTCGCGAGTTGCAGAACTACATCGAACGGGCGATCGTGCTGGCCCGCGATGATGAGCTCACCAATGCGTTGCTGCCTCAAACGGTCGTCGGTGACGTGCAGGATGCGCAAGCGGCGGTGTTCCGGCCGACCGATGATGAAGCGTTGGTTCGCGAGTTCGTTTACAGCCAGGTTAGTAAATCGGATGCTGAAGAAACTGAGATGTACAAGCGAATCGTTGATCCGGTAGAAAAAGAAATGCTGATCCAAGTGTTGGACAGCTGCAATCATACGCAGACCAAAGCCGCCAAAAAACTCGGAATCAACCGAAACACGCTGTACCAAAAGTTGGTTAAATACGGACTGGCTAAGTCAAAGAATGAGACTTAGTGCATTGTTCGAATGCGTCGAGGTAAAATAGAAAATGGGTTCGATCAAATGGGCTGTGGGATAAACTCCTAGTTCGTTTGGAGAAGCCGGTCACACCAGTTTGGAGAAGCCGGTCACACCAGTTTGGAGAAACCGGTCACACCGGTTTGGAGAAACCGGTCACTAAACGTAGAATAGCCAGCTTCAAACAGCCTTCGCAGCCCACCGCTGGCAGCACTTTAAATAAAACGATACTTAGCAACGGCGTCCATTGTGGATTGGTTGAATAAAATCTCGGTCACCTGTTTCGCCGCCAGTTATCTGGTCGTGTTTGGGGTCGAGTTGTCGCGGTTGTTCTGGAAAGCCAAGCTACGGCCGATCGTGAGAATCGGGTTCACCGTCGCGGGCTTGTTCGCTCACACCGTTTACATGGTCTATCAAGGCAAGCTGGAGATCGATCAATCGGGGATCTGGCTAAGTAACTGGACGGCTTGGTGCTATGCGGCGGCTTGGTTGCTGGCAGTGGCCTATATGTGGTTTTCGATTCGTAAATCCAGGTCCGTGGTAGGGTTGTTCGTGATGCCGCTGGTGTTACTGTTGGTGCTGGTCGGAATCGCGTTGGGTGATCAGAATTCGTTCACCGTGAGCGAAGCCAAAACAGGTTGGAGCACCGTGCACGGTCTGTCGTTAATGTTTGCTACCGCCAGCGTTGGGCTGGGGTTCATGTTTGGTGCGATCTACTTGATGCAAGCTAAACGTTTGGAACAAAAAAAAGTGCAGTCGGATCGGTTTCGTTTGCCCTCGTTGGAATGGCTTCACCGCTGCGGTGAACGCTCGTTGATCGCATCGGCGATCCTGATGGGGTTGGGCTTTGTTTCGGGAATCACGATCAACATGCTGCGGCAAAACGACGTGGAAGGCCCCTTGGTCGCTTGGGACAGTCCCGTGATTTGGTCGTCGGCGATTTTGTTTGTGTGGCTGCTTGCGGTCGTGGTGATTAACTTTTTGTACAAACCGGCTCAGCAAGGCCGGAAGGTCGCTTACCTGATGGTCAGTAGCTTTTTGTTCTTGTTGCTTGAACTTGTCTTGGTGTGGGGTGTTGGTCACGCGACTGGCGAAGCCCATGATGCGAACGCAGGAATGCAATTTAAAACGCCCATGGTTGCTCGGGTGACGATGACTCAAACGAACACTTTACGCCCCCAAGCCCTCCAGATTCGTTCGGGAGGTCAGCGATGAATTTGCAAGTCGTCGGCTGTAGCCACAATTTGGCCAACGTGGAAGTGCGAGAGCGATTGGCGTTCCCAGAATCGAAAGTGCCAGCCTTTTTAAAGTCGTTTTATGATCTGTTCCCCGAAGCGGAAGCGGTTCTACTGTCGACTTGCAATCGCACCGAGTTTTACGCGGCGTCGAAAGATAAAGCGGCGTTGCCAAGCAGCACTCAGATGGTTCAGCTGTTGGCCGATCAGTCTGGCGTCGGCAGCGCGGAGATTGAAGACCAGCTGTTTACCTATTTAGGTCAGGATGCGATCAAGCATTTGTTTTCGGTGACTGCCAGCATGGATAGCATGGTGGTTGGGGAGACTCAGATCCTGTCCCAGGTTAAACGAGCCTACGAGATTGCGACGCAGTCACACGGTTCGATTTCGACGATCCACAAAATCTTTCAAAACGCGATCCGAGTTGCGAAGCGGATCAGCAACGAAACCGAACTGCACAGCAGCCGAGTCAGCGTGCCGAGCGTTGCGGTCTGCGATCTGGCCAGACAGATCTTTGAAACGCTCAAGGGCAAACGTGTATTAATCATTGGTGCCGGCGAAATGGCTGAGGAAACGCTCAACTATATTCGTGATGAGGGCTGCCGAGATATCGTGATCGTCAATCGCACCGAGAGTAAAGCTCAGGAGTTGGCTGCGAAATTTGACGGTGTGGTTAGTAGTTGGGATCGGTTAAGTGACGAACTAGAGCGAGCAGATTTGGTCGTCGGTACGACGGGGGCTCAGCAACCTGTCGTGACGTCGGAAATGTTTGCTGCGATTGAGAAGCAACGGCGACAAGCATCGTTGTTTGTGTTGGATTTGGCCGTGCCACGAGATTTTGATAGCCAGATAGCTGATTGCCAAAACGTTTACTTGTATACGCTGGACGATTTGCAACGTGAATGCGATCGCAATCGACGCGGGCGAGAGAGTCACTTTCCCAAAGCTCAAATGATCATTGAGCAGGAAACTGGATTGTTCTTTGACGATGCTGTGCGGCGAGAGGGCGGCGCGACGATTGCTCAGCTGAAGCAGCAGGCTCACGAGGCCAAGGAAATCGAATTGCAGCGGTTGAAGAATCGTTTAGATGGGATCTCGCCGGAGCACATGGAGCAGATTGAAGTTGCCTTCCATCGGTTGACCAACAAGATTTTGCATCCACCGTTGAAGTCGTTGCAGACGGATGTCACCAGCGACAAGCACGGCGGAATGATCGAAGCATTGAAGAAGCTGTTTCAGTTGGGCGACTAGCGGACGCTGGCATTCAATAGTAGGTGGCGACCGTGGCCGGACTCTGGCCGGGTTGTCTTGTGTGCTCTGGTAGCCCGACGCATCAGCGAGGAGCCCAATGTCGCCTTTCACTTCGTGAAAGTAGCGTTACCTTCGGTGGACGTTCACAAAGCGGTTGGCTTTGAATCAACAGGCGTCTTTTAGGCCGGTGTTTCTTAGAGCCGGCGTTTATTCAGCGAACTGCTGATGAGTCACTGGATGAGAGGTTTGTCGAGTGCACCTTTAGCTTTGTAGAAATGCGGCCCTGCTTGTTCGCCCATGCAAACGCTTCTTTCACGGAGTGAAAGGCGACTATCTCCGCATGACTAAATCAACAAACTCGTGAGCGAGGATTTCCACCGGTTCCTCGCTCACGCGTCGGGCTACCATTGATAGCCGCTTCTTGATTTGCAAAACGGATTCACCCAGCGGTGCATTTCAATCGTTGGATTTTAAATCGACTACTGGTTACTCAAGATAGCGATAAATGGGCTGATGTCTAAGAACGTTACGCCGCCACTTCGATCAATGTCGGCTTCTTCTGAAAATCCGCTCGCTGACAGGATCGCAATAAATGGGCTGATGTCTAAGAAGTTTACCTCGCCGTCGAGGTTTACATCGCCTAAGAGCAATTCATTGGATACATTCCCAACGATTTCGAAGTTGTCGATTTCCATTTCGTCGTTTCCGTCAAAGTCAGCGATGATGATTTCGACTTGCGACGCGTTGTCCAAAGTTTGTCCAAGCGAGATGTAGCCTGTTTCGCCAAATTGGTTTTCTGGATCAACAGGATCATAATCAAAGAATTCGATATCGATATTGTTTAGTTCGTCGGGGCGAAACCAAGTACCGGTTGGACCCGTGGTGCGAATGAAAACATCGAACTCATTTGGCAGCGTATCTGCAATTGGTTCGGTAGGGTTATTTGGATCTGGTTGCCCTGGTGTGCCTTCGATATCAAATCGGAATTGTAGATCTTGAAAGCCTGTCGCATCGAAGGTCAGGTAAATGAGTGCATCGTTTCCGAAGTCATCTTCAGCTGCCGGGTTATCGCCTCGAGCCACGTTGAATATCATTTGTCCGTTGATGTCAAAATCATCTCCGCCGCCAGCGAGGTCGTCCCATTTGACAGCTCGAGACGGTCCAGCAGTGATTCCACTGACGGGTGATGTGTAAGACACGAATCCGCTGCCGCCGTTATTATCGAGGTTGCCCGCGTTTCCTAAGAAGGCTTGGAAGTTGGCGTCGTTGGTGGTCGTATTGTCAACTCCGAACTCACTGGCAAGGAAGTCTTGTTTGTTAGGGCCGTCGGCACCGTCGTCAAAATCAAAGTTGGTTCCAAAATCCCAGAACGCGATAACATCGGTTTGTGCGTTTGCTTGGGGGCATAAGAAAGAAGTTGCCGCTAACAGGGTAGGGATGAACAATAGCAGAGTACATTTCATGATGTCGGCCTAGATTTTGAGGGAGTGGTAAAAGTGGTGATGCGGTCATCAATACCGCATCAAATGTACTTCCGTTATATCGATCTTTCCTCTCTAAAATCAATCGATCCGCTACAATAACAGTTGAATTCATCGAAACAACATAATTGGGCAGAGCTTCATCTCGAATTTCAAGGCGTTTTGCTTTGAATGTGAAGTTTCCTTCTTGGTTTGGCTCTTCGGGGAATTTAGTGGCAGAGGCAAATGATTTCAGGATTTCAATGGGTAGTGGTTTTCAGCGTTGAGAACGCTTGCAGATAGCGACTAGAGAAAATCGTTTAAGCCCAAGGGGCTGGCAGTTTCTCTAGCCCAGCCTAAAAATCGAAGATTTGCAAGGCTGGGTTGGGGGGCATTGCTATGCACAAAGGACCAACGGTCCGGCAGTTTAATCGTACTACGGTAGGTTCGATAACTGCCGGGCCGTTGGCCCTTTGAAGGTATCTTGCGATCCTGACCCAGCCCTGCGGAACTTTCAGTTCCTTCGGCTGGGCTAGAGAAGTGGTCAAGCCTTTGGCCTTTACAGCCACTAAATTCCCGGAAGCACCCTTTGTTTAAGTCAGGTGCGCATGAAAAAACGTCCAACTAATGTCTTAGTCGGACGTTTGAGTTTTTAGTTGTGCAGGTCAGCCTGAGCGTAAACCTAGCCAGCGATGTCGCCGATTTGCACTTTGACGTACTTTTGGCGATGGCCAGTACGACGCTTGCTGTTTTTACGGCGACGGAACTTTTGGATGAAGATCTTTTCGCCTTTGCTTTCGCCAAGCACTTTGGCGGAAACCGAAGCACCTGCGACAGTTGGCTTGCCGAGTTTGAATCCCGAGTCGCTAGAGATCGCAAGTACACGATCAAATTTTAGTTCGTCGCCAGCGGCAACGGTGCGGAAGTCGATTTCGAGGATCTGTCCGCTTTGAACTTTGTATTGGCGGCCGCCGTCAGCGATGATTGCGTACATGTTATTTTTTACCGGTATCTGATTTCCAACAAAATATGGACGGCAAATTCCGTCCACGATAGCTTCTTCGTCGAACAAGCAGCTCTATCTGAGCTAGGTTGCTCGGGGTGATTGGGTCTCTTTCGAGCGGGGCATTGTAGCCAATCCCAAAAATACGTTGAAGGGCTAAAATCCTTCAGGATTCGAGGTTTTTCGGCAGGTTGGCAGCAGGAATCCAAAGAAACTGCATTTTAAACGGGATTTCGTGGTTCCGGAGGAAGGTTGAGTCGTATTTGGCCAAACCATCAAAGCGGCTTTAAGGTCGCTCGCTGTCGGGACCATGGTGTGGAAGGGCTCGTATTTCTCGTGTCTGAGAGACGACTTGCGGTCGTTTTCGGGGATTGTTGGAAATGTTCTTGACCCCTCAAGATGGCTTCGATCAACTATTGGGTGCCGCAAACGCAAGCGAAAGCAAAGCGATAAAAACCGCCAGCGATTTAAATCGGCAGCGATTTAAATCGACCGCGATAACACCACTTCAACCAAGGTAATCAAAGCGATGTCACAACCTTCTGATTTCAACCAAACGGGACAGTTCAGCCAAAAATCTCAGCTGCCCTATCAATCGCCAGCCTCGGGTGGAGGAGCCCAAACAGGCACCAGCGGCAAAGCGATCGCTAGTTTGGTTTTGGGTTTAGTAAGTATTGTTGGGATGTGTTTCACTGCGATCCCCGGTTTGATTTTGGGCATCATGGGGTTGGGCGACATCAACCGCAGTCACGGCCGGCTCGGCGGGAAAGGAATCGCGGTTTTTGGAATTGTGCTTAGTAGTGTTGGAATGATCTGGACGATCGTTGCGTTGTTGATCGGAATGATGCTGCCAGCGGTGCAAGCGGTCAGGACTGCCGCACGGACGGTGCAGGCACAGAACAACATGCGACAGCAGACGCTGGGGATGCTGAACTACGAAAGTGAATTCCGCGAGTTCCCAAAGCAAAATATGGATGGCCTTAGTTGGCGAGTGCATATCCTTAAGTACACCGGGCACGATTATTTGTACAATCAATTCCATTTGGATGAGCCGTGGGATAGTGATCACAACATTCAGTTGCTCGACCAGATGCCTGAGATTTATGATTGCCCCAACATCGGCAGCCTGCCGCCAGGGTTTACGGTTTACCAAGTGCCGTACTCCGATTTGGATGTGAATCCTGACGGTCCTCAAGCGTTGTTCGATACGAGCGGCGAAGGAGTCAGATTTGGGAAAATTACTGACGGGAGTTCAAACACAATTGCTGTGTTAGAAGTCGACGAGGCGGTAGCGGTCGAATGGACCAAGCCGGCGGACTGGGAATACGATCCGTCAGATCCAACGCGTGATTTAGGCAACGTGAATCCGGGGACGATTTTGGTTGCGATGTCCGATGGTAGTATTCAACAACTGCCTGCTAACATCGACCCTGAAACCATGCAAGCGATGATCACCAGAGACGGTGATGAAGTTGTATCAAGCGATTTTGGTTACTAAAAGAGAATGCCTCAGACGTAATCAAAATGGTAGACGCCCAGCTATTTGGTAGACGTTCATCTACTTGGCAGTTGCCGTTAGTATTATCTGTTGGCGAGCAATTTTGGACCGGCGAAGGAGCACAGAAAGACTCCTTCTCGGTCGGGTAGTTGCCAGAGCAAGCGGCCGTGGCGACTCACAATATCTTCTGACGCTTTTTCTCTAGCGTTTCTTTTTCCCTAACCACATCGTCTTAGCGAGCTTGCAAGATCATCTCGGACTTGAGTCCTGTCAGGCGTTTGAGTCCAGCCACGAGATACCAGAGAATGCAACCGCCCACGACTAGAATGGGCACGCCGATGACGACAAATCCCCATCCGGTGATTTTGGCGACGTCGTTGTTGTAGAGCTCTCTCCAATCAGGGCTCAGTGGATCGAGGTCGCCGAGAAAGTAGAACGCTAGTCCTAGGTTTAGCACGCTACTGATCAGAAAAGACCCGCAGAACAAAAGCGTGGCTTTCCACAGCAGCCTTTTGTAATCCGTTTCGGTTCCTTTTTTAGCGATGGCCGCTTCGATATGCGGCAGATCGAAGATGGTGTCATTGTAAACAAAGACATGGAACAGCGGTTTGCTCATCTTGTGGGTGATCAGCAAGAGGGATCCAAGGACCAGCGGTTGGACGGCTTCTTTGATGCCAAAGAGGAGAGCTGCATTTTTCCTCACGCTTGGGCCACCAGACCAGAGGTAGATCGTGATGGCTCCGGTGAGCACGACAGAGAACAGTCCGACCAGGGAGAACACATTCATCTGGCGATATTTGAAGTAGTGCCAGATTCCATAACCGATGGGCAGTGCCAGAGCGACAAACATGGCCCACATCGGTCCAACATGCCAAAACTTATCGCCTTCCTTGCTCAGGTAGCTGAGCACAAGGACGGGCACCAAGACATTGATGATGATATCGGCAAAGGGGTTTTCCGGAGGCTTGGCCTTGTTTGCGATCGGCGCGGCGGGCTTGTCGGTAACCTGACCTGGTTCATCTTCAGACATAATGAGTGGACTTCAAATCTAAGCGGGACTTGGTTAAGCAAGAGGTTATAGCACAAGCAGGTTTTAGCACGAGCGATTTAGCAGAACGTAAGGAAGCGTCCCGAAGGCGGCGTAGTCGGTCGAGCCAATCGCGCTGCAGTTGGCTCGCTTCGAAGAGGATCTGATGGGTACAGGCACAAAACTAGGCACGCTGAATTAAATCTCGGGGACGGCTCAGCGCCTGTCCCCGATTGTCTTATCGTTGTATGCGGGTAACTGATCATCGCTCATATTAGATTCTGTATTGCGATAAGGAGACCACGAAGATGAAGCGCAAACAACAGTTTTAAATTAAATTGCAGCGTATGACAATCAAACTTGTTGAAAGATAACAAAGGTCTGTGGAGAAAGACGGAGTAATTCGCATGCGTCAGTTGGGCGATACGTTTGCTTCGTATTCGCTATCAGCTTGGAAAGCTGAGCGACAATGTCGCTCGGTTCTCCGAACCGAAAGCGCGCCGAACAAGTACGCGTCAAACAAGAATAAAACCTCAAGCTTAAGAAGT
>JALZWN010000126.1 GCA_023300235.1 Mariniblastus sp. | reverse complement strand
TTGTACCAGCGAGGCGGCGGTGGCGATGCGGGCGGCCGCGGTGGTGATCGTGGTGGCCGAGGTGGTGATCGTGGTGGCCGCGGTGGTGATCGAGGTGGCCGCGGTGGTGATCGAGGTGGCCGCGGTGGAAATGGCGATAGCGAAGAAGCCAACTAAGCAGAGCAATCCGTTTTTGAACCTGGGGGTTCTGGTTGTCCGACGCGTTAGCGCGGCACCTGTGGGAATCCTCGCCAATGCGTCGGACCTCCATTTATAGGGACTTCCTGATTTGTAAAACGGATTCATCTTGGCTAACCAAGCGGCTCGCTAGACTGCCTTAATCGGTGCAGGCCAAAAAATAGATTCAATCAAGCCAAGCGGTATCGGCCGCTTGGCTTTTTTTTTGATATCATTGCAATTGGATCGCAGACAACTCGCCGTGGCCGGGTTTATTTTATTACCGGCATGGATTTGGTAAAAAGAAGGCGATTTTCGAAACTCAAGGCCGAAAAACCGGTTTAATTGTTGGGTTTTTGAACCGAATTATCGAATTGCGTCCAGCTGGCGAAACCCACGCCAGTTGTGCCACCGATAGAATGGAAAGCCTCCGGCGATAACCATCGCGATGCGATTTTTGCCGGGCCAGACGCCGTCAGCGTCTAGAGAGTTTTGGGGCTGGTATGCCCCGCAGCCAAGCACCCGTTCCACCCGTTACTTTTTCATCAACGCCGCCATGCAAATTTCTCAAGCTCTTATTTCTCGCGGCATGGTCTCCGAGCAAGATTTCATGGACGCCCAAAGTAAGGGCGGCGACGTGATTGCGACGTTGATCAGTAGCGGCGTGGTCGAACATCAAGCGGCGATGGATGTCTTGGCCGACGAAGCAGGGGTGGATTACATCGATCTGACCAAGGTTGATGTTGATTTGAGTTTGCTGGGCTTGTTTCCTCAAAAAATTATCTATCGGCATATTTTGTTCCCGGTAAGTCGCACTGAAGATTCGCTGACGATCGCGACGGCGGATCCGATGGATTTTTATCCGCTGGATGAAATCAGCAGCGCGACGGGGTTGGCGATCGATCCCGTGCTGGCTGATCGGGCTGAGATTGCCAAACTGATCAAGACGCATCTTGGTGTTGGCGGCGAAACGATCGAAGGGTTGATCGAACAAAAGATGGACGCCGGCATCGAGTTGCTGGAAGATCTGGAAACCGATGGCAGTGAACTGTCGGAGATGGCGCAAGAGGCCAGCGTGGTCCGGCTGGTCAACGAGATTTTGGTCGAAGCGGTTGAGTCGCGGACGAGTGACGTTCACATCGAATCGCAACAAGACGGAATCGTGATCCGCTATCGCATCGACGGAATTTTGCATACTCAGCCTGTACCGCAAGAGATCAATCATTTCCGCGCCGCGATCATCAGTCGTTTGAAGATTATGGCGAAGCTAAACATCGCCGAAAAGCGTTTGCCGCAGGACGGTCGAATCAAGATCCGCGTTAAAGGCCGCGAGGTGGATGTTCGTGTGTCGGTGATTCCGATGATTCACGGCGAAGGCCTTGTGATGAGGATTTTGGACAAGGGTGCGATGAAGTTCGAGCTTAAGAGCTTGGGGATGTCGCAGTCGACTTACGATGTCTTCAGCAAATTGATCAAGCTGCCGCACGGGATTGTTTTGGTGACCGGGCCAACGGGTTCGGGTAAGACCACGACGTTGTATAGTGCGTTGATCGAGATCAATGAGCCGACGAACAAAATCATCACGACAGAAGATCCGGTTGAATATCAATTGCCGGGGATCAACCAGATCCAGGTCCATCCTAAAATTGGTTTGACTTTCTCTCATTCGCTGCGAAGTATTTTGCGTCACGACCCGGATGTGGTGCTGGTGGGTGAGATTCGTGATTTGGAAACTGCCGAAAATGCCATCCAGGCTTCGTTGACCGGACACTTGGTTTTTTCAACGTTGCACACCAACGACGCCGCTGGAGCGTTTACTCGGATGGGCGATATGGGCGTTGAGCCTTTCTTGGTCGCCAGTACCGTCGAAGCGATTATGGCTCAGCGACTCGTTCGTCGGCTTTGCCCCGATTGTTGTGCGCCGGTTAAGCCGGAAGATTTGGATTTGCCCGAAGACTTCCCGCACGAACAATTTGTTGGACAAACGATTTACGGTGCGGTTGGATGTCGCCAATGTCGTAACGTCGGTTACCGCGGTCGATTGGGGATTTACGAGTTGCTGGTGACCACGGACGACCTGCGACAGATGGCTCATGATCGCAAGAGTACTTGGGAGATCAAAAAAGCAGCGATCGCTGGCGGGATGAAAACGCTGCGTGACGATGGCTGGAACAAAGTCATGGAAGGCAAAACGTCAGTGGATGAAGTTTTAAGAATCACAAAAGGCGACCGAAGAAAGTAACATGCCTGAATTTAGTTACACTGCGAGAGACATGACTGGCCAGTTGGTCAAAGGACGACTGTCTGCCAATACTGAAAGCGATGCGTTGGCGGCGTTGAGCGGTCAGTCGTTGTTTCCGATCAAGGTCGCGTCCGACGAAGCCAAGCCCAAGGGGGCCGGGGTGTCGTTCGGTGGCAAGCGAGTTAATGCTCAAAAGATCTCGGTTTTTTACGAGCAGCTTTCTACGTTGATGACCAATGGCGTACCGATGTTGCGGTCGCTGAAAATTCTGCAAGAACAAACGCAAATCGCCGCGCTGTCCGATGCGTTGTTGGATGTGATCAGCCGCATCGAAGATGGTGAGACGCTTTCTAACAGCTTCCGGCATCATCCGAAAGTTTTCTCCGACATGGCAGTGAACATGTCCAAAGCGGGAGCCGAAGGTGGGTTCCTCGAGGACGCGTTGACGCGTGTGGCTAAGTTTACTGAACAACAGGCGGAACTGAAATCAAGGACCGTGGGGGCATTGATCTACCCGATGGTGTTGGGCACGATCGGTACGATCATTGTTAGCGTGTTGCTGATTTTCTTCGTGCCCAGTTTTGGTTCGATTTTTGAAACGATGCGATCGCAAGGGAATCTACCGACGCCGACGATTTGGTTGCTGGCGTTTAGTTCTTTTTTGCAATCTTGGTGGTGGATGATCGGGGTTTCGATGGTGTTCTTGTATGTCATTGTGATGTACCAATTGTCGACGCCGAACGGTCGTTTGTTTGCGGACAAATGGAAACTGAAAATCCCGCTGCTCGGATCGGTTTTGACGAGTTTGGCGATCTGCCGATTTTGCCGAGTGCTTGGAACGCTGCTGAAGAACGGCGTGCCGATTCTTCGCGGACTTGAGATCAGTTCCGAAGCGACGGGCAATAAAGTCTTAGAGGCGGCGATTATGAAGGCCGCGGACAATATCACGTCCGGTGAAACACTGGCCAAACCGCTTGCGGCGTCGAATCAATTTCCGCGTAACGTGACCGAGATGATTAGTGTCGCCGAAGAATCGAACACCTTGGACGACGTGCTGATCAATATTTCCGAAGGACTGGAAAAGCAAACGATGCGGAAACTGGAGATCATGGTCAAACTGATCGAGCCGTTGATGTTGGTGGTGATGGCGGCGATCGTGATGTTCGTCGTGATCGCGTTGTTGCTTCCGATCATGCAAATGGGGCAAACGATTTAACCTTTTACAATTCATTCATGCCGATCGTTGCGTCGCATTGGCGGCATGGTTTAAGACAAGAATAATTTTAGAATCAACTCTTCCCTGGAGAAAATAATGAAACTTCGTAATAGCCGTAAACGATTCGCTCGAACTTCTCGCCGGTCGCGACAAGGTTTTACTTTGCTTGAACTGATGCTAGTGATGGCGATTTTGGTCGTCTTGGCTGGCTTGGCTACCTTTGCTGTTCTGCCAATGTTGGGCACTGCAAACTCAGGAGCCGCTGGTGTCGATATCAGAACGCTGGCGAACGCTTGCAAAATGTACAAGCTACGCGTTGGTGCTTTTCCAGAAAAGCTTCAAGATTTGAATAGCCGACCAAGTGGGATCGACCAAGCTTCTTGGGGCGGTCCTTACATTGAAACCGCGATCGTGAACGATCCGTGGAACCGACCTTATAAGTTCACCAAAAACGAAGTAAACAATACCGTTTTGATTCAGTCGGCTGGCCCCGATGGTCAAATGGGCAGTGAGGACGATGTGTCCAACGGGCCGACTAGCTAACGCCGGTTTGGGTTCGGTTGGCTGGCTCTTTGCTGGCCAATCGAAAACGTAGGGCCAGCACGAGGGCCAGCACGCTTGCTGGCCCTCGTGCTGGTCAGCATCACTTTCACTCGACTTGGCAATCATGCCTCATCAAATCCACAATCCGATCCGCCCAAATTTCACTTGCCATGCTGGTGAACTGCGACGGCGGTCTGGGTTTTCGATGTTGGAAATGATGTTGGTGTTGGCGATCGTGCTTGTGGTCGCGGCTCTTGCTGTCCCGGCATTGCAAGGCACGATCGGCAATCAAGCGATTGTTTCAGGAACCGATCGAGTGCAGGCGGCGATGGGGCAAGCCCGCGTTCAGGCGATTCGCTCAGGCGATGTTCATGCGTTGTTTTATCAACGTAATGGTCAATGGTTTGACGTGGCTCCGCTAAACGATCACGGTAAGTTAACTAGCCAACGAAGCAATGGCGGGCAATCGGTTAGCATCCACGATCGCGAGCTGAGCGAAAACTGGTTGCCCCGACAGGTGCGTTTTGTGGCCGGTGAAACTGAGATCAATGCTCGGTCGGAAGCTGCCAGTGAAGGCAGCAATGCTCGGCTTGATGCGGTTTTGTTTTACCCCGACGGCACTTCTCAGGATGCTCGGCTACTGTTGCAAGACGAACGTGGCCGGACGATGGCGGTTGAATTGCGAGGCCTAACCGGGATGGCGAAAACCATTCGACGCGTTGGTAGCAATGGCCAAGGTTCGGGGGCAAAGTAATGCATATTCGATCACGCAAAAGAAAAACGTCGCGATCCGGTTTGTCGTTGTTAGAGGTCTTGTTGTCGATTGCGATTCTTGGCGTGTCCATGGTCGCGATCGGGCATTTGTTCAATCTTGGGTTCCGCAGCGCGCTGGATGTGCAGCTTCGCAGTGAAGCGAATATGATCGCGGATACGACGATGGCCGAGGTGGCTGCGGGGGTGATTGATTTTGCTGCTGGCGGTGGTCTTGTGGAAGCGAACCCCGAATGGCAGTATGAAGTCGCTTCGCAGCAGTCGCAGCAACCGGGTTTGCTTTCGGTGACGGTGAAGATTTCTCGAGAAAGTGATCCCGACAATAACGTCTCGGTTTCGTTGGTACGATTGCTCGCTGATCCGGATTTTGAACCGGAACAAGAGTTTGGCGGCTCTGAGAGATCTGGATCGGGGACCTAGTCATGCGTGTGCTTCAAAACAAAAACACGACATCAAGCAGTGCATTGATGACGCGCGGAAACCATCCCGATCGCGTCGGCTATACGCTGCTGGAACTCTTGCTCAGCCTCGCTCTTTCGGTGCTGGTGATCGGTGTGATTGGATCGGCGATCCAGCTGTATCTGATCTCTTTGACACAGCTGCAATCCAAAATCGAACGCAAACAAATTGCTCGAGGTTTGGTTCAGATGATTTCGAATGACATTCGGGCGGGCGTTCAGTACAAAGCCGCTGACTATGCGGATTTGGAAAACTTGGTGCTAACACAAGAGCTGGCATTAAACGACGGAATTGCTGAGCTGGAGGCGTTGGAGCAAGCGTCGGAAAATGGAGACGATCCGCCAGAAACCGCTCCGGTGGAAGAGAGTTCAGGTGCTGAGGCTGAGTCCGATCCGGTGGTCGATGAGGAGGTCGCTGCGTTCCGGCCTTCTTTGTTTGGTGACTCGGAATCGATCGCCGTGGACATCAGCCGCCTGCCACGTCTCGATCAGTATAATTCGATCATCGCTGGTGACACTTCAGCAGAACAGACGCCATCAGACATTAAAACGCTGGCCTATTTTTTCAGCGACGCTAACCCGGTCAATAATGACGGCGTGCAGTTTTCAAGCGTCGCAGCGGGCGGGCTCTTCCGTCGACAAATCGACCGCGCGGTCGCTACGCACTCGGGGGATGTTGGTTTGGTTTCGAGGCCAGACGACTACAGCGATTTGGTGGCCAGTGAAGTGGCTGAAATCCGGTTCCGATACTTTGATGGTGCTGACTGGCAATCCGGATGGGACTCTGAAGAACTCGGTGGGTTTCCGACAGCGATCGAAGTCGTTTTGGTGATCGACCCAACTCGTTCTACTTCTGGCGAAGACTATATCTACAGCGGTTTCGACTCTGCGGTGATGGAGCAATATCGTTCGGTGATCCATTTGCCTGCCGCAGAACTTCCAATCGAAGAACAGGAGTAACGGATGTTGTTAAAACGATTTGCTCCGGTGCAGTGGAAGACTCGCAGCCAGATTACGTCCTCGCGTCGTGAAGGCGCGTTGTTGTTGATCGTGCTGGTCACGGTGGTCGTGCTTTCGCTATCGGCTTACACGTTCACAACACTGATGCAAACCGAAGAAGAAGCGGCTCGGCTGATGACGTTGCGGTTGCAGACGAAGTATCTAACCGATTCAGGTTTGGACTACACGCGGATGTTTTTGGCAAACACGGACGCTACGATTCGAGGCAATGGTGGTCGCTGGAACAACGAAGAAGGCTTTAGCGGGATTCCAGTCGCTGCTGAAGTCAACGACGGCGGAGGGCGGCTTGGTTACTTTTCGGTCGTGACTTACGACATCGACACCGATGGTTTGGCAGCGGGGTCGCGGTTTGGTTTGGTGGATGAGAGTAGCAAGATCAATTTAAACACGTTGGTGTTTTTGGACGCGCTGCAAGAAGGTGTGGCTCGCCAAATTTTATTGCAGCTGCCTGAAATGACCGAAGATATCGCGGATGCGATTTTGGACTGGCTGGATTCGGATGATGAAGCTCGTGATTTTGGCGTGGAATCTGATTTTTATCAGGGCTTGTCTCCTGCCTATACGGCCAAGAACGGACCGATGGATAGCTTGGACGAATTGCTGCTGATCCCCGGTGTTACGCCTCAGCTTTTGTTCGGGTTGGACACCAACCGCAATGGGATCCTTGATCCCGAAGAAGCCTCCTCGGGCGACGTTTCGGTCAATGATGCGGAATTGTATTTGGGATGGTCTGCGTTTTTGACTTTGTACAGTAAAGAGTCGAACCTGACGGCGGAAGGTTTGCCGCGAATCAATGTGAATGCCGACGATATCGAACAACTCTATGACGATTTAAAAAGTACTTTTAACGACCAGTGGGCCAACATGGTGATTTTGTATCGCTGTGCTCCAACCGAAGCGATCGGCGAGATTGACCTCGAAGGTTTGCAAAACGGCGCCCAGACGCTTGATGGTGCGAGGGTTCAATTGGATTTTGGTGTTTTAGAGAGCCAGCGAAGGTTCGACACGATCTTGGATTTGTTTAACCTAGCGATTAACGTTTCCGAATACGACGGCGTGACGACACCGGATGATGTGCTGAGCGATACGGTGAACTCGCCGGTTTCGTTGATCAACATGGGGCTGACGATTCCGTTGATGATGGAGTCGCTCACGACTTTCGAGGGTTTCACGATTCCCGGCCGGATCAACGTGATGCAGGCTCCGCGAGGAGTGTTGCTGGCGATTCCGGGGCTGGATGAAGAGACGGTTGACCTGATTATCGAGCGGCGCGGTACTGACTTTGAGTTGGACGATCCTGATGGAGCGGATCTGAATCGCCGATATGAAACATGGTTGATGGTCGAAGGCGTGCTGGACGTCACGACGATGAGGACGCTGATGAAGTACGTTTGTGCCGGTGGTGACGTTTACCGTGCTGAAATCGTCGGTTACTTCCCCGATGGGATTGGTACGTCGCGTGCCGAAGCGGTCATTGATACGACGGTGCCGATTCCGCGAGTATTATTTTGGAGAGACAAAAGTCACTTGCCGGCGGGTTATTCAATCGAATCGCTAGGAGTGGACTTGCAGTAAGTCACGCTCGAAAATGAAGCTTGGCGTTATCAAGCTTTTCAAAAACTATTCGTAACTAGATATTTTAGAACTTACTTTTTTTCCGAGCCCATCATGGCACGAGTCGCAATCGAATTTGACAAACAGCAGATGTTTCTTGCTGCGATGCAAACAACTTCGCGTCAGGCGTCGATCAAGCATTTGGCTTGCCTGAAACATGAGCCGAATGATGAAGCAGCCGCGTCTGTGTTGAAGGACGAGATCGCTCGGATTGGTTTGACCAAGTCAGACACGGAGGTCGTTGTCTGCCGTACGGATGTTGAGCTGCGAGTTCTGGATGTTCCTCCGGCACCCGAGAGTGAACTTCCGGCGATGGTTCGATTTGTTGCCAAGAGTGAATTCGCTTCTTTGAACGATAGCTGGATGCTCGATTTTGTTCGTTTGTCCGGTGACGAGAGAACTCCCGGCAAGGTGCTTGCCGCTGGACTTGCCCCCGAACGCAAGGCGCGAATTTTCAAGGCCGTCGACGAAGCGGGGTTGCGTCTCAAGAAGATCACCTTCCGTCCGCTCGAAGTCGCCAACTACCTCTCACGTCAATTGACGAACGAGAGCTTGCGACTGCTGATTGAGTGCAATCAAGGCAGTGCGGATCTTAGTTTGTTCGATGGTCGTTCGATGATTTCAACGCGAACGATTCGAATCGTCGGAAATGATCTTGCGAAGGTACTCGAACGGGAGATTAAGCGTACGGTATCGGTCGCGGACAAATCAACCGATGAGCTGAACGAGATTTTGTTGCTTGGTCCCGATGGAATCGTGAAGCCGCTCGGCGAATCACTGGCGAAAAATCTGTCCACAAAGCACCGGATCATCGATCCTGCCAAAGACAGATCGGTCGGCCAGAAACTTCAGTCCGTAGAGCAGCAGCATCGTTTCGTGCCGTTGTTGGGGACGCTTGGCGAGCATCGTCCTGACGCCACACCGACGATGGATTTTGTTAGTCCGCGAAAAGTGGAAATCAAAAAAGCTGACTACTCGAAGTGGTACCTGTACGGAGGCATTGCAGCGGCGGGGCTGTTGCTGTTGTTTGGTGCTGGGTATTTGAAGTTGTCCAGCCAAGCGGCCCAGATCAAGAAAAAATCCGATAAGCTGCAGAAGCTTACTAATGTTAACAACGGCGAAACAGCTCGCCCAGCAGTCGCGACCACGATGAAGCAGGTCGGCCAGATTGATGAGTGGGTCACGGACGCAATCAACTGGCAGGAGGTGATGTTGGCTTATAGCGAACATGCGTTGACGCCCGATGATGCGATCGTCGACAACTTCATCGCCAGTCAAAAGGGATCGACCCAGCTGACGATTAAGGCGCGGATCGCGGACCAAAATGTTGAGAGTAAATTGGTTAAGGAGCTTCAGAACCGGACGGAGTTCGTCACGACTCAGAAAGGCTCGAAGCCGCTGAATGATCGCGAGTTTTCGATTGAGTCAAAGATCGACGTTGCGGTGGTACGCGATCAAAAAAAAGAACTGCAAGCCATCGATAAGCGAGCCGAGGCATTTTTGGCCGAACAACGTGCCGCTCGTGCAGCCGCCGCGCAATCTAATACCCCATCCAACTGATCGCTATGTTTGAAAACTTATCCAGTCGCGAAAAGAACTTGTTGCTGGCTGTTGGTGCGCTGGTGCCGATCGCCATTGTCTTCTTCTTCGTCATGCAGATGACCAGTGGGTTCAAGGACAATAACGACAAGCTTGTAGTCTTGGACCAACAAATCCTTGAACAAGAATCGCTTGAGATCGAAGGAATGCTGGCTAGCCGCCGGCAAAATTATTACTCGAATTCGTCGCTTCATCCGTCGATCAACATTGCCAGCAACGATTATGGAACTTGGCTTAAGGCCACCATGGATGAGTCGGGTTTGAAGTGGACGGCGTTCGTGCCGTCGCCTGGCTCTCGGATTCGGTCCGAAAGCAAAACGATTGGTGAGAGCAAGATATTCAAGGTTTCGGCCAGTGGCACGCTTGCTCAGTTTAACGGTTTTTTGTGCAAGTTTTATCAACGCGATATTTTGCATCGTATTACTCGGATGACGCTGACACCGCAGAACGAAGCCCGCGCGGCCAAGCCTGTTCGTAACGGCCAGCTGGCAGCTAAGATTGATTTTGAGGCGTTGTCTTTGGCAAGCGGCAAAAACCGTGAAAGCTTTGACGAATTCCGTACGAACTTGGTCAACAAACAGAAGGACTACCAGCATATCCTGCGGCGGAATATCTTTGGCCCAGCCAACAGCGAACCTGTGCTTAAGGTATCCGATAAAAAATGGACCACCGGCAAAAAGTTTTCGACTTCGTTTACTGCCACCGATGCCAACAAGAGTGACTTGCTGACTTTTGAGCTAGTTGAAAGTTCGGTTGAAAAGGCCACGATAGATATCGGCAAAGCAACCGATCGCCGAATCAAATTTGAAATGCCGGACATGGCGCCGGGGGAATACAGTTTTAAAATCAAAGTCAGCGACAACGGCCTGCCGTGCAAGTCGTCGATTGAGGAATTTGCGGTAACCGTGAAAGAACCACGCAAGCCGGATCCCAAGCCAGTAAAAAAGAAAGAAGAGCCCGAGCCAGAGGTCGATTACATTCGCTTGGTGAAAGTAACGGGTATCAGTCATGACCGAGACGGCAAGTGGCGAGTCTGGGTGTCCGTCGGGAATACGGGCGAACGGTTACGCCTGGCCGTTGGTGAGTCGTTTGACTTGGGCGATAAGGAGTACGAAGTGCGTTCGATTGACGAAGACAAGGCTACGTTTACCGGTGACGCAAAAACCTTTTCGGCTAAGCTTGATTACGTCTCTCGCGGCAAGTTTGTTGAAACCAAGTAGTAGTCCCAGTTCGTAGTCGTTGCCTGAGTGGTTTAACTTAATGGCCGGTCTGGTGTTTAATCCGGTTCGATGCTTAAGCAGGCCTGTTGTTTTAAACGGAATTTACCGGAGGGGCGAGTGCGGGTGCCGTTACGGTTTACGACTCCAGGGGATTAGGCCGAGTCCGGACAGAGCGTACAGTAGTCCGGCGGTGGCAGTCGCTTCATCTAAGTTCCCGATGATGGGCAGGTAGTCCGGAATGAACTCGATGAAACCAGCCGTTGGATTGATCAGGTAGATCACACAGAAAACCGCGATTGCGATATTCACTAACGTCGACGAACTACCGTTGTGTCTCGAATCACTCCCACTCTCTAGCTCGCCTTTTAGTGGTGTGCGATCGGCTTTGTTTTGGCTCATAGATTCATCTTCGAAAAAATTTGTTGCCTAGATCAACTTAGATCACGCAAAAGATTATTCGTAGCGTAACGCGAAAAAACAATTGGTCATTTTTGCGTGCCGTTATCGTCGTGTCAGTATCAGACTAAAACGTTGATCGGTTTATCTAGATAATTGACTTAAGTTTCCATTCTCACTTGGCAGTAGTTACGGAAAGAGTTGGACAGGATTGAACTTGCAGGTCGTCAGAAGGTGAAGGTGTCCTGAGAATTCCGGAGGACAGCTGGCGAGGACGTTCTGGTCAGCCAGAATGGAAACAAAAGCATTGTTTATTTCGATCGCTTTAATAATCCCTGTCAAACGAGATACTTCTGTGGCTGATCCTTTCGAGGAGCTGCGATTTACGTATCAGGCTGTGTTTCCAGCATAAGCCTACAATTGGGTCCATCCGAGTTTATTGTGGGTGGCTTAATAAGCAGACAATTAGTTCTCAGGTAACCTTATCGAAAAAGGGTGCCATGTTTACGCGATCAGAAAAGGACTAATTTAACAAAGCCCTTTTGAACAACATGCTCACGGGATTTGCCCAGGACCACATCCGACGCGTAAGCAAGCCAACACTCAGGAGACACCATTGCCCTCAAAGCCGTGAAGCATGGCACCCGGCCCATGATCAAACGCTTGGAATACCTACCCGAGCCACAAGAAACCCAGAAGAATCTACTAACCTTTCTATTCCAAGTCTCGAAACTTTGAGTGAGGGGTGGCTAGGCGCCCCTTTAAATTTTTAGCGAAGCCTAAATAAAATGTGGTGATGGGCTTCCAGCCTGTCAAGCGCGCACCCC